>DATACN010000040.1:0-4078 GCA_036258995.1 Thermoleophilaceae bacterium
GGCTCGGCCATTCGGTTGGCGAGCCGGCACGTTCCGTGATCGCGATTCTCATGAAACAGGGACAGATGTTGAAGATCACCGATGTGATCGATGCAGATACTGCGCAGCTTATTGCCGAAGAACTCGGCCATACCGTCAAGCGGGTCGCCGAATCCGACGTCGAGGAGGGCCTGTTCGACGTCGCCGACGATCCGGAAGCGCTCGCGTCGCGGCGGCTGCTGCGGGGGCGGCGCACCCCATGGGTCGAGCCCGACCTGCCTCCGGTCGAGGAGGTGCCGAAGGAGATTCCGGTCACCAAGGTCAAGTCCGGCGCGACAGTCAGCGAGGTGGCGGAGTCGCTCGGGCTGTCGGCGGCCGAGGTGATCAAGAAGCTGATGGAGCTGGGCGAGATGGCCACGCTCACTCAGACGCTTCCCGACGAGGCCATCGAGGTGCTCGCGGACGGCTTCGACAAGAAGGTCGAGATCGTGCACGCCGCCGACGAGGTCGAGGAGGAGCCGGTCTACGACGACGCCGAGGAAGACCTGACCGAGCGCCCGCCTGTGATCGCGGTCATGGGCCACGTGGACCACGGCAAGACCTCGCTGCTCGACGCAATCCGCGAGACCGAGGTGGCAGCCGGCGAGGCGGGCGGAATCACCCAGCACATCGGCGCTTACCAGGTGCGCCACGACGGCAACGTGATCACCTTCCTCGACACCCCCGGCCACGAGGCGTTCACCGCCATGCGCGCCCGCGGCGCCCAGGTCACCGACATCGCGGTGATCGTCGTGGCGGCCGACGACGGCGTCATGCCGCAGACGGTCGAGGCCATCGACCACGCCAAGGCCGCCGGCGTGCCCGTGATGGTGGCCGTCAACAAGATCGACAAGGAGGGCGCGGATCCCAACCGCGTCCGCGGCGAGCTCGCCAACCAGGGGCTCACCCCGGCCGACTGGGGCGGCGACACCGAGTTCGTGGACGTCTCGGCAAAGACCAAGCAGAACCTCTCCGACCTGCTCGAGACGCTCGTCACCCTGGCGGAGATCCAGGAGCTCAAGGCCAACCCCGACACCGAGGCCTCGGGCGTGGTGATCGAATCCCGCCTCGACCCCGGCCGCGGCCCGGTCGTCACCCTGCTCGTGCAGCGCGGCCGCATGAAGGTCGGCGATGCGCTCGTGGCCGGCGAGCACTCCGGGCGGGCCCGAGCCATGCACGACTTCCGCGGCGAGCGGGTCAAGGAGGCCACGCCAGGCATGCCCGTCGAGGTGCTCGGCTTCGACGGCGTGCCCGAGGCGGGCGAGCACTTCCGCGTCGTCGCCAACGAGCGCGAGGCCCGCCGGCTGGCCGGCGAGCGCGCCACCCGGCTGAAGGCCGAGGCCCTCGCCCGCCGCGCCGGCGTGCGCGTCTCGCTCGAGGACGTCATGGCCCGCGCCGAGAAGGGCGAGGTGGAGCTCAACCTGGTCGTCAAGGCCGACGTGGCCGGCTCGCTCGAGGCTCTGGCGGACGAGATCGCGAAGCTGCCGCAGGAGCAGGTGACCGTCAACATCATCCGCGACGGCGTCGGCGGGATCTCCGAGTCCGATGTGATGCTGGCCGCTGCCTCCGACGCGGTGGTCATCGGCTTCAACGTCCGCCCGGTCGGCAACGCCCGCCAGGTGGCCGAGGCCGAGGGCGTCGAGATCCGTACCTACTCGGTCATCTACAAGATCATCGAGGACCTGCGCGACGCGATGGAGGGCCTGCTCGAGCCCGAGGAGGTCGAGGAGACGACCGCCAGCGTGGAGGTGCGCGCCACCTTCAAGGCCTCGCGTGTCGGCACGATCGCGGGCTGCTACGTGGTGGAGGGCACTGTCCGGCGCGGGGCCAAGGTCCGCCTGGTGCGCGACGGCACCGTGGTCTACGACGGCCGGATCGGCTCGCTGCGGCGCTTCAAGGACGACGTGCGCGAGGTCACCGCCGGGCTCGAGTGCGGCATCGTGCTCGAGAACTTCGCCGACATCAAGGAGGGCGACATGCTGGAGGCCTACGAGACGAAGCAAGTCGAGCAGACGCTCGCTTGAGCTTCGTCTGCCTGGTCGAGATCCACCTCCACTTCCCCGAGAACGGAAGCCTGAAGGGGAAGCGGAAGGAGCTCCAGGGCCTCAAGTCCCAGCTTCAGCGCCGCTTCGGCGCCGCGGTGGCCGAGACCGATCACCACGAGCTGTGGCAGCGGGCCACGCTATCGGCGGCCGTGGTGGGCCGCAGCGCCACCGCCGCCTCCGAGGCCGCGATCCGGATCGAGCGCTACGTGGCCTCGCAGTTCCCCGAGACGAGCCGCACCGAGCGCGTGCTCGCCTCGGGCGACGAGCTGCTCGGGGGGTAGCCGTGCAGGGGGACCGCATGCGCAGGGTCAACGAGGCGGTGCGCGAGGTCCTGTCCGCGCGCCTGGCCGAGGGGCTGAAGGACCCTCGCGTGGGATTCGTCACGGTCACCGCCGTCGAGACCAGTCCCGACCTGCGCCACGCGCGGGTGTTTGTAAGTGTGCTGGGTGGGGAGGATGAGAGGCGAGCAACCCTCGCGGGCCTGGGTTCGGCCCACGGTCTTCTGCAGGGGGCGATCGCGGCCGAGCTCCGTCTAAAGAGGACTCCGACGCTGGAGTTCCTCTACGACGAGTCGATTGATCGGGGAATGAGAATCAGGCAGCTTCTGGAAGAAGACACGGATGGCCCCAGTCGCGACTGAACGACACGTCCTGGAGGAGCTGCGTCAAGCCGACAAGCTGCTCCTGACCACCCACGAGAACCCCGACGGCGACGCGCTTGGGTCCCTGCTCGCAATGCACTGGATCCTCCAGCAGCTGGGCAAGGACTCGCTCATGTTCATGTCGCCGGACGAGTTCCCGCTGCCGTGGGAGTACCGCGAGTGGACCTTCGACCGCCTCGTCGGCGAGCCGCCCGCCGACGTCGGCCAGCGGACGGTGGTGTTCCTCGACTGCGGCAACATCGACCGCATGCCGGTGGACTTCCTCCAGGCTGACGGCGTCCACATCCTCAACATCGACCACCACCACGACAACACCCGCTTCGGGACGGTCAACCTGGTGGTGCCGGAGGCCTCCTGCACGGCCGAGATCGTGTGGGGGCTCGGCAAGGAGCTCGGAGCCGAGATCACCCCGCCGATCGCCGACGCCCTGTACGTGGGCCTCGTGACCGACACCGGCCGCTTCTCCTATGAGAACACCTCTCCCGCCGCCCACCGGATGGCCGCCGAGCTGATCGAGGCGGGCGTCGAGCCGCACCGCGTCTACCGGCGGCTGTTCGAGGACCTGCCCTTCAGCCGCCTGCAGCTGCTCCAGCGGGCGCTCGGGAGCGTGGAGCGACACGACGGCGGCGCGCTGACCATCGCGCACGTGACGAAGGACGACTTCGAGGAGACCGGCGCGCTCGAAACCGACTCGGAAGGAATCGTCGACCACATGCGCGCCGTGGAGGGCACCGCGGTGGCGGTGCTGGTGCGCGAGCTGCTGAACGGCGAGCGCCAGGGCAAGCGTAAGGTCAGCCTGCGAGCCACGGACAGTCGCGTGGACGTCTCGCGCGTGGCGCGCGAGCTGGGCGGGGGCGGCCACCCCCAGGCGGCCGGCTTCACGACCACGCTGCCGTATTCGGAGCTGGTCGAAGAGCTCCGCCGGCAGGTGGACCTGCAGCTGCGCTGAACGGGGTCGTCCTTTACGCGAAGCCCGCGGGAGCGACCTCCCACGACGTGGTCGCTCAGGTGCGCCGAGCGGTCCCGCGCGGCGTGAAGGTGGGGCACGCGGGTACGCTCGACCCGTTCGCGACGGGTTTGCTGCTGGTGCTCGTGGGCCGCGCCACTCGCGCACAGCGGTACTTCATGGAGCTGCCGAAGACCTACCGGGCGGTGGCCCGGCTCGGCTGGCGCTCGGACACCGGCGACCCCGATGGGACCCTCGAGCAGACGGGCCGGGTGCCGGAGCGGCTCGAGCTCCCCACCGGGGAGCTGATGCAGCGGCCGCCGGCGTACTCCGCGGTGAAGGTCGAGGGCGAGCGCGCCTACCGGCCGCGCGGCGGTCTCGACCTCCTCACCCCGCCACGCGCGCCGG
>DATACN010000041.1:0-4922 GCA_036258995.1 Thermoleophilaceae bacterium
GCGCGCCGCCACGCGCACCTATGTGGCGGTCGACGGCGGCATGTCGGACAACCTGCGGCCGATGCTCTACGGGGCCCGCTACGAGGCCGAGATCGCCGACCGCTTCGGGGGCGCCCAGCCGTGCACGATCGCCGGGATGCACTGCGAGTCGGGCGACATCCTGGTGCGCGACGCGACGCTCGACGACCCGCGCCCCGGCGACGTGCTCGTGATCCCCGCGACAGGCGCCTACGGCCACGCCATGGCGAGCAACTACAACGCGATCCCCCGCCCGCCGGTGATCTTCTGCCGCGGCGGCGACGCCCGCGTCGTCGTTCGGCGGGAGACCTACGAGGACCTCGCCGTCCGTGACGTTTAGGGTCGGCCTGCTCGGCCACGGGACGGTCGGCTCGGCGTTCCACGAGCTGCTGGACGAGCGCGCCGGCGCGATCGACGCCGCGGTCGGGCGGCGGCCCACATCGAGCGGGTGCACGGAATCGTGAACGGCACCTCCAACTTCATCCTCACCGAGATGACGCGCACGGGCGCGACCTACGAGGAGGCCCTGCGCGACGCCCAGGAGCTCGGCTACGCGGAGGCCGACCCCACCGAGGACGTGACCGGCAAGGATGCCGCGGCCAAGATGGCGATCCTGGCCCGGCTCGCCTTCAACGCCCCGGTGCACCTCGACCAGGTGAGCTACGAGGGCATCGAGCGCGTGACGCCCGACGACATCGGCTACGCCCGCGAGCTGGGCCTGTCGCTCAAGCTGGTCGGGTCGGCCGAGCGCATAGACGGGGGCGTCGCGGTGCACGTGTACCCGGCCTTCCTCTACGGCGCCCACCCGCTCGCGTCGGTTAACGGGTCCTTCAACGCGGTGACCATCGAGTCCCCGGCGATCACCGAGATCACGTTGTCGGGGCCCGGCGCCGGCGGCGCGCAGACCGCCAGCGCCGTGCTCGGCGACGTGATCTCGGCCATGATCCCGCCGCCCTCGCTCCCGCCGCCCGCGGTAGAGATGCCGATCGTCACCGACGTGGAGTTCTCGTTCTACCTCCACCTCGAGGTGGCCGACCGTCCCGGCGTGCTCGCCCAGATCGCCGAGATCCTCGGCATGCAGGGGGTGTCGATCCGATCGGTGGTCCAGAAGGGGCTCGGCGACGAGGCGCGCCTTGTGATGGTCATGCATCCGGTGCTCGAGTCGCGCTTTCGGGCCGCCGTCGACCTGATCGCTGGCCTCGACTTCGTCCGCTCGCGTCCCCGCGTGATCCGCGTCATCGAGGAGGTCTTCGAATAGACCTCTGGCACTACCGCGACCGCTTGCCCGTCGAGCCGCTCGTGACGATGGGGGAAGGCGGCACGCCGCTGGTGCCCGCGCCACACCTCTCCGAGCTGACCGGCTTCGAGGTGCACCTCAAGCTCGAAGGCGCCAATCCCACCGGGTCGTTCAAGGACCGTGGCATGACCGTCGCCGTCTCGGCCGCGATGCGGGAGGGCGCCGAGGCCATCGTCTGCGCCTCGACCGGCAACACCGCCGCCAGCGCGGCGGCCTATGCGGCACGCGCCGGCCTGCGCGGCGCGGTGATCGTGCCGGAGGGCAAGATCGCCACCGGCAAGCTGGCCCAGGCCCTGATGCACGGTGCGCGCGTGGTCGCGCTGCGCGGCAACTTCGACCAGGCGCTCGCGCTGGTGCGTGAGCTGGTCGAGCGGCATCCAATGTCGCTGGTCAACTCGGTCAACGACTTCCGCATCGAGGGGCAGAAGACCGGGGCCTTCGAGGTCTGCGACCAGCTCGGCGAGCCGCCGGACGTGCTCTGCATCCCGGTCGGGAACGCCGGCAACGTGACGTCCTGGTGGAAGGGGTTCCAGGAGGTGGGCGCCTCGCCCAGGCTGAACGGCTACCAGGCCGAGGGCGCCGCGCCGCTCGTGCGCGGCGAGCCGGTCGAGTCGCCCGAGACCGTGGCCAGCGCGATCCGGATCGGCAATCCCGCCCGCTGGGAGGACGCGATGAACGCGTTCACGGCCTCGCGCGGGGAGGTGCGGGCCGTATCCGACGCCGAGATCCTCGACGCCTACGCGCTCGTAGGCTCGCGCGAGGGGATCTTCTGCGAGCCGGCCTCGGCCGCGGCGGTGGCGGGGCTGCTCAAGTACGGCGCCGAGGGACGCGTGGTCTGCGTGCTCACCGGTCACGGGTTGAAGGACCCGCAGACCGCGATGGAGCGCGCCACCGCCGTCGTCCCGTCCGAGCCCGACATCGAGAGCGTCGAGCGGGCCGTGCTCGGATGAGCGCGGGCGGCGCGGGGATGAAGCGGCACCGCATCGTGCGCGTGCCGGCCTCCTCAGCCAACCTCGGGCCGGGCTACGACGTGCTGGCCGCGGCGCTGTCGCCGGTGCTCGAGCTCGAGGTCGAGGAGACCGGCGAGTTCTTCGTTCACTGCGAGGTGCCCGGCGTCCCAGCGGACCGCTCGAACCTGTGCGTGCGCGCGTTCGAGGCGCTCAAGCCGGCCGAAGGATTGGCGTTTCACATCCGCTCGGAGATCCCGCCCGGCGCGGGCCTCGGCTCGAGCGCGGCGGCGATCGTGGCCGGGCTCCTGGCGGCCGACCACATGTTCGAGCTCGACGCGCCGATCTTCGAGCTGGCCCGCGAGCTCGAGGGCCATCCCGACAACGTGGCCGC
This sequence comes from Thermoleophilaceae bacterium, assembly GCA_036258995.1. Lineage (GTDB taxonomy): Bacteria > Actinomycetota > Thermoleophilia > Solirubrobacterales > Thermoleophilaceae > DATACN01. The sequence continues at coordinate 2,657 of DATACN010000041.1, forward strand.
GGCGCTGCTCGGGGGCTTTGTGATCTGCGCCGGCGACGAGCCGGCGCGATTCGACCCGCCCCCCGGACTCGAGGCCGTGATGGCCATCCCGCCGGACCCCGTTCCGACCGAGCAGGCGCGCGCCGCGATGCCCGCGGAGGTCCCGCTCCACGAGGCGGTCGAGAGCGTGGCCCACGCATCCCTTCTCGTGCTGGGCCTGGCACGCAGCGACTTCTCGCTGATCGGGCGCGGGCTGCGCGACGCGCTGCACCAGCCGCGACGCGCCCACCTCTACGGGCGTTCGATGGAGCTGGTGGAGCGAGCCCGCGACCTGGGCGCAGTCGGAGCCACCATCTCCGGGGCCGGCCCGGCAGTGCTGTTCTGGTGTCACTGGCAGCAGACGGGGCCGCTCATGGAGGCCGTCCGCGCCGAGGCGCAGGACTGCGAGGTTCGCCGCGTGCTGTTCGTGCCGGGCGGCGCGGACGTGCGCGAGCTGTGAGCTCGGAGCAGGTGGAGGCCGCGGGCGGCGTCGTGGTCCGGAACGACCGGATCGCGGTCGTCCACCGACCCAAGTACCGGGACTGGACGTTCCCCAAGGGCAAGCTCGATCCGGGCGAGGATTTCGAGCACGCCGCGCGGCGCGAGGTCGAGGAGGAGACGGGACTGCGCTGCCGGCTGGTCCGTGAGCTTCCGAGCTCGACCTATACCGACTCGAAGGACCGCCCCAAGCTCGTGCGCTACTGGCTGATGGAGCCGCTCGGCGGCGACTTCGCGCCGAACGACGAGGTCGATGAGTTGCGCTGGTTGTCGCCGGACGAGGCCCGGTCACTTCTCACCTACGACCGCGACCGCGAGGTGCTGGAGGCGGTCGTTGTCGGCCTGTGAAGCTGCGACGCGGCTGGCGCCGGCCGTGCAAGCATCCCCGCGGTCCGATGCTGAACCGCCGCTCCTTCATCCAGTCCGGCCTCGCCGCCGGCACGGCGCTGGCCTTCGGCCCGGCGTTCTGGCGCGAAGCGCTCGAGGCGTCGGCGGATCCCGCCCGGATCGGGAATGGCCCCTACGGGCCGCTCGGCGCGCCGGACGCGAACGGGATCCGCCTCCCCCAGGGATTCAGCTCGCGGGTGATCGCACGGGCCGGCCAGTCCGTGGAAGGCACGGGCTACGCCTGGCCGTCCTTCCCCGACGGCGGGGCGAGCTTCGCGACCGCGGATGGCGGCTGGATCCTCGTGATCAACAGCGAGTCGCCTCCCGACGCCGAGCTTCCCATCGAGACCGCGACCGGCGGCGCGTCGGCGATCCGCTTCCGGGCGAACGGGGAGATCGAGGCCGCGTACCGGATCCTCGGCGGCACGAGCACGAACTGCGCCGGCGGCAAGACGCCGTGGGGCACCTGGCTCTCCTGCGAGGAGCATCGAGAGGGGCAGGTCTGGGAATGCGATCCGACCGGACAGCGCAATGCGGTGGCGCGGCCGGCGCTCGGGGTGTTCTCACATGAGGCGGCCTGCGTCGACGACGTGGGCCGGCACGTGTACCTGACCGAGGACGAGATGGACGGGCTTTTCTACCGCTTCACGCCCGCGCGCTACCCGGACCTGAGCGCGGGCCGGCTGGAGGCGGCGATCGTGGCCAGAGACGGAAGCGTCCGCTGGGCGCCTGTCCCGGACCCCTCGGCCGCCGGGCCCCCCACCCGGCAGCAGGTTCCGGGCGGAACTCAGTTCCGCCGCGCCGAGGGCATCTGGTCCGACAGCGGGTTCGTCTACATCGCCACCACCGCCGACCACAAGGTGCACCGCTACAACACGGTGCTCGAGCAGCTCGACCTGGTCTACGACGGTTCGGCGCTCGGCCGGGACGCCCCTCTGCGCCAGGTCGACAACGTGACGGCGGCTCCGTCCGGCGACGTCTTCGTCTGCGAGGACACCGGCGAGTCCGACCCGCTCGACATAGGGATCATCACGCCCGAGGGCGAGGTCACTCGCTTCCTCAAGGTCACCGGGACCCAGCACACGGGCGGCGGCGGCGCGATCTCGTCGGAGCTCACCGGCGTCAACTTCGATCCCTCCGGGACGAGGATGTACTTCTCGTCCCAGCGCGGCTTCGGGATGGGCGTGACCTACGAGATCACCGGGCCCTTCCGGACCCAGCGCGTCGACCCCCGCCCCCCGGGGCTTCGGGTGCAGGTCCCGAGTCGGATCGGGATGAGGACCTTCTTGAGGCGGGGGGTCCCGGTGTCGGGCCTCGTCGACGAGCCGGCCCAGATGTTCGTCTCCGTCAGCTGGGTTCCCCC
>DATACN010000042.1:0-5378 GCA_036258995.1 Thermoleophilaceae bacterium
GCGGCGCACCTTCCAGCCGCGCTGCTCGAGGCGGTCGAGGGCCTCGTCGTCGATCCCCGGCTCGGCCTCGACCACGTCGCCTTCGACATGGAGCCGCGGGGCGTCCACGGCCTCCTGCGCATGGCGGCCGCCGTTCACGACGTGGAGGATCGTCTCGATGATCGCCGAGCGGATGCGGTTCGAGCCGGCCGACCCGAGCGCCAGCTCCGGCCGGCCGTCGCGCAGCACCACGGTGGGGGCCATCATGCTCGGCACCCGCGTGCCGGGCTTGTGCTGGTGGTAGCCGTGGGGGTTGAGGTCCTGCTCGCCGAGCATGTTGTTCAGGTGCAGGCCCGTGCCCGGGACCACCACCCCCGAGCCCGAGCCGTTCGAGCAGGTGGTCGAGGCGCAGGCGCCCGCGGCGTCCATCACGGCCAGGTGCGTGGTGGAGCCGAGCTTCGAGCGCACCTCGCCGGCCACCGTGTCGAGCGCGTCGGCGGCCAGGAACTGCTCCAGGTAGCCCTCCGTCGCCAGCCCGAACAGGAACGACTCGTCGCGCGCCCGGTTCGTCGAGGCGATCACCTCGACGACCGTCTCGACGTCGTCGGGCCGCTCCATCCGCTCGAGGATCCCGAGCGCGTCGGCGATCAGGATGCCGCCGGACGACGGCGGCGGGTTGGTCAGCACGTCGCGCCCGTGGTACTCCACGCGGGCGGGAGCTCGCTCGATCACGCGGTAGCTGGCCAGGTCCTCCCCGGTCAGCAGCCCGCCGCGCTCGAGCACCCAGCTCGATGCGGCGCGGGCGACGTCGCCCGTGTAGAGGAAGTCCGGCCCCTCGGCGCCCAGGCGCTCGAGCAGGTCGCCCAGCTCCGGCAGCCGGATCTTCTCGCCCGTCTCGAGCAGCCGCCCGTTCGGCGCGTAGATGGCGTCGCACTCGGGCGTGGAGCGCAGGATCGGCTCGAGCACCGTGAACAGGAAGGCCTGCATCGGCAGCACCTCGATGCCCTCGCGCGCGAGGCGTGCCGGGCGCTCGCACAGGTCGGCCAGGGTCATGGTGCCGAAGCGGGCGAGCGTCTCCTCGAGCCCCTTGGTGGTGCCGTACACGCCGTTCGACGAGGGCCCGGCGTTGAAGCGCTGCACGGCGCCCTCGGCGAACTTCACGTCGATGGGGACGAGCTCGGCCGGCTCGAGCGAGTCGAGCCCCTTGCCGGGCGCCGCCACGAAGAAGTCGAGCAGGTGGTCCTCGCCTCCGACGTGCACCAGCATGAATCCTCCGGCCCCGGGACCCGTAAGCGGCGACTCGGCCACGAACGACATGAGCACGGCGGCTACCGCGGCGTCGACCGCATTGCCGCCCTCACGCAGAACCTCGGCTCCCGCCTCCGCGGTCAGCGGATGGCCGGCTGCGACCACCCCTCTCATCGCCGTAGGTATACCCCCTGCGGTCATCCCGACCGCAGGCTTGATGACAGCGGTCGCCATCCTGGCGCCCGAGACCGCCCGGCTTCGCCGGGCTAGCGGCGGGGCACGAACTCCGGCACGTCCACGTCGGCGAGTGACGAGGACGACCCCCTGCGCACCCGCGGCTCGTGGTCGGCCGGGATGCGCGGCCCGCCGTCGGGCCGGCCATCCTCGCGCTCCCCGCGCCGGTCCGTGCGCGGCGTCGCGCGCAGCTGCGGGCGGTCGCCGTAGCCCGTGGCCACGACGGTGACCCACACCTGATCCACGACCTTCTCGTCGACCATCGCGCCGAAGATGATGTTGGCGTCGGGGTGCGCGGCCTCGGCCACGGCCTTGGCCGCCTCGTTGACCTCCCACAGCGAGAGGTCGCGGCCTCCGGTGATCGACAGCAGGATCGAGCGGGCCCCGTCGAGCGAGGTCTCGAGCAGCGGCGACTCGATCGCGTGCTCCACCGCGTCCATCGAGCGGCGCTCTCCCACGCCCATGCCGATGCCGAGCAGGGCCTGGCCGGCGTCGGACATGATCGTGCGCACGTCGGCGAAGTCGAGGTTGATCAGGCCGGGCAGGGTGATCAGGTCGGACACGCCCTGCACGCCCTGGCGCAGCACGTCGTCGGCCACCCGGAAGGCGTCGACCATCGAGGTCTGCTTGTCGAGCACCGTCAGGAGCCGCGAGTTCGGAATCACGATCAGCGTGTCGACCTCGCGCGCGAGGTCCTCGACGCCCTGCTCGGCCTGCTCGCCGCGACGGGCGCCCTCGAAGGCGAACGGCTTGGTGACGATGCCGACCGTGAGCGCGCCCACCTCGCGGGCGATCCGCGCCACCACCGGCGCCGCCCCGGTGCCCGTGCCCCCGCCGGAGCCGGCCGTGATGAACACCATGTCGGCGCCCTTGATCAGGCTCTTCAGATGGTCGTACTCCTCGAGCGCGGCCGCCCGCCCCAGGTCAGGGTTCGAGCCCGAGCCGAGCCCGCGGGTCGTCTCGCTGCCGATGTGCACGCGGGACTTGGCCGCCGACTGCTCGAGCGACTGCACGTCGGTGTTGACGGCGATGAACTCGACGCCCTCGACCCCGGCCTCGATCATCCGGTTGACGGCGTTGACCCCGGCGCCGCCGACGCCGACCACACGCAGGACCGGCTCCGTGATCTGCCGGCGAGCCGTCGGAGCGTAGGGCTGGGGCTCGTCGCGCCAGCCCGGCTTCGGCTCGGGGGCCCGCTCCATGATGTTCTCGGGGATGTCCGAGGAGAAGACGTTGCGCAGCCGCTCCTCGGGGGAGGGCACGCCGCCCTCGCGGCGGCCCGAGCGGGGCCGGGCCTGCTGGGCGCGCGCCTCGCGGCGGCGCGCGGCCTCCGAAGCGGGCTCGCGCAGCTGCGGCTGCTCGTGCGCCTGCGGCTCCGGCACGTGACGGGTGATCTGCGGCTCGGGCCCGCCCTCGGGGAGCGGACGGCCCCCACGCGGCTCGGACTGCTCGCGCCGGGGCTCCCGGCGCTCGGCGCGCTCGGGCGGGCGCTCCTGCTCGTCGCTTCCGGCTCCGCGCTCCTCCTGCTCGGCGCCTCCGCGCTCCTCCTGCTCGGCGGCTCCGGCTCCGCGCTCCTCCTGCTCGGCGGCCTCGGGCGGCCGCTCCTCGCGCTCTGGCTTGCGGGCTTCGTCCTCGTCTGTCTTGCGGAAGAGCTGTGCGAGCGGCCCTTCGCGCATGCTCGCCCGCTTACCGGTTCCCATTCGCGAGGACCTCCTTTGCCAGCTGGCGATAGGCGTAGGCCGCCTTGCCGTCAGGGTCGTACTTGAGAACGGACATTCCCTTGACCGGCGCCTCGGCGAAGCGCACGGTCTTGTTGATCCGCGAGGCGAAGACGCGGTCGCCGAAGTTCTCCTCGAGGATCTCGATCGCCTCCTTGGCGTGCACCGTGCGGTTGTCCACCAGGGTCGGAAGGATGCCCTCGATCTCGATGTCGGGGTTCAGCTCCTCGCGCACCATCGACAGCGTGTTCTGGAGCTGGATCAGCCCGCGCATGGACAGATACTCGCATTGCACGGGGACGATGACCTTGTCGGACGCGGTCAGCGCGTTGATGGTCAGCAGGCCCAGGCTCGGCGGCGTGTCGATGAAGATGAAGTCGTAGTCCTCCTTGACCGGCTCGATGCCCTTCTTCAGCGAGCGCTCGCGGCCGATCATGGTGGACATCGCGATCTCGGCTCCGGCCAGGTCGATCGAGGCGCACGCCACGTCGACCTCGCGCTTGCGGATCACCTCGCGCATCGAGACCTGGTGCACCAGCACGTCGTACATCGACGACTCGAGCGTGTCGGGATCGATCCCCTGGCTCATGGTCAGGTTGGCCTGGGGGTCGAGGTCCACGCACAGCGTGCGATGCCCCGCCTCCACGAACGCGGCCGCGAGGTTCAGCGTGGTCGTGGTCTTCGCCACGCCGCCCTTCTGGTTGGTGAAGGCGATGACCTTGGCCTTGGGCGTAGTCACGGGAGCCACCTCGTTCGGTTCGGTGGAGGACTCGACGGGCGGATCCGCTGCCGGCGCGGCCGCCCGCTCGACCGGCGGCTCGGTCGGCTCGGACGGCGTCACCGGATGGCGCGGCTTGCGCTCGAACAGTCCCATCGTGCAGTGCCTATTCGCACGCGCGGAGGCGAATCCTCCCCTCGGCGAAGCGAATAGTTCACCCTTCGCCGGATGGCATCGCTGCTCGACAGGCGTTTGCTGGTCGTCACCGGCAAGGGCGGCACCGGCAAGACCACCGTCTCCGCGGCGCTCGGACTGGCCGCCACGCGGCGCGGGAAGCGCGCCGTCGTGTGCGAGGTGGCGCGCCAGGAGCGGCTCGGGGCGATGTTCGGGGCCGGCGAGCTGGGCCACGCCGAGCGCGAGATCGCGCCCGGGCTGTACGGCATCTCGATCGATCCCGACCGCGCCAAGGAGGAGTGGCTGCGCAACCAGCTGCACTCCGGTCCGCTTGCCGGGGTGCTCGGCCACAGCCGGATCTTCCAGTACCTGACCGCGGCGGCTCCGGGCCTTCGGGAGCTCGTGACCATGGGCAAGGTCTGGGACATGGCCCAGCTCGAGCGGCGCCTGGCTCCCGGGAGCTACGACCTGGCGATCGTCGACGCGCCGGCCACCGGCCACGGCATCGCGATGCTGCGCGCGCCCAAGACCTACGCCGACATCGCCCGCGTCGGGCCCATCCACCGCCAGGCGACCCGGATCCACGGCTTCGTCACCGACCCCGCCTGCACCGGCGTCGTGGCCGTTGCCCTGCCGGAGGAGATGCCCGTGAACGAGACGCTCGAGCTCGGCGCCCGCCTACGGGACGAGCTGGGCATGGGCGTCGACCAGGTGGTGGTGAACGGGCTCTACCCGGACCGCTTCACCGATGGCGAGGCCGAGCGCCTCGCGTCCCTCGACGGCGCCGGCAGCGAGGCCCAGCGGGCGGCGCTCGAGGCCGCGCTGTCGGAGCACCGCCGCGCTCGCGCACAGCGGACCGAGCTGCGCCGCCTGGAGAGCGAGGCACGAGCCCCGGTGACGACGCTTCCGTACCTGTTCCAGCCGGACCTGGGGGCCGAGGAGCTCGAGCTGCTGTCGCAGGAGCTGGAGCCCGCGCTGTGATCGAGCGGCTGCTGGCGCGCAAGGAGGTGTGCATCGTGGCCGGCTCGGGCGGCGTCGGCAAGACCACGACCTCGGCGGCGATCGCGCTCGGCATGGCAGCGCGCGGGAAGAAGGTCGCGGTGCTCACGATCGACCCCGCCAGGCGGCTGGCCAACTCGCTGGGCCTGCCGGAGCTCGGCAACGAGGAGCGGCAGGTCGAAGCCGCCGTCGACGGCGAGCTGTGGGCCATGATGCTCGACGCCAAGCGCACCTTCGACGAGCTGATCGAGTGGCATGCACCGGACGAGGCCACCCGCGACGCCGTGCTCGGCAACCGCATCTACCAG
>DATACN010000043.1:0-3289 GCA_036258995.1 Thermoleophilaceae bacterium
GCCCACACCCTCAGGCCTTCCGCCTTGAGCCGGGGCGCAGTGGCCAAAGCGGTCCAAGACGCGCTCGGGAGCGAGCCCGCGATGGAGTTCACGGACGCCGTGGCGGCCGCGACCGGCGGCAACCCCTTCCTCCTCGGTGAGCTTCTGCGCGTAGCCCGAGGCCGGGATCTCGCGCCCGTGGCGGAGTCGATCGGGTCACTCACCGAGATGACACCGGAAGGGGTCTCACGTTCGCTGCTGCTGCGGCTCGACTCCCTGGGATCCGACGCGAAGAAGCTCGCGGTTGCGGTGGCGGTGCTCGGGAGCGACCCCGATCGCGCCTACGCGCCCGCGCTTGCGGGCCTCGACCCCGAGGCCGCGGCTTCGTGCGCTGACGACCTGGCCGACGTGCGCATCCTCGCGCCGGGAACCGAGCTCGTGGCCGCGCACCCGCTCGTCCGGCAGGCGATCTACGGCGCGCTCTCGCCGGGCGAACGCGGCCAGGCGCACGAGCGAGCGGCGCGGCTCCTGCACGAGCGCGCCGCGGCTGCCGAGGCCGTGGCCGCGCACCTGTTGGAGGTCCCCCCGGCGGCAGCCGAGTGGGTCGTGGCCAGGTTGCGCGAAGCCGCTCACCGCGCGACGTCGCGCGGAGCGCCCGCCCGTGCGGTCGAGTTCCTGCGGCGCGCCATGGCCGAGCCGCCGCCCGAACCGGCGCGCGCCGCGGTGGCGCGAGAGCTGGCGGAGCAGCAGGCGGTGGCCGGCGACCCCGCGGCCGTCGACGGCTTCCGGCACGCTCTGGAGCTGGAGACGGGCCCGTCCACGCGGACCGAGCTCGCGCTCGCCCTCGGCCGGCTGCTGTTCATCCAGACCCGCCTGCACGAGCAGCGGGAGCTGCTGCTGGCGGCGACCGAGGAGTGCCCCGACGGCGACCACGAGAGCCGCCTCCAGCTCGCGGCACAGATCCTCGCCGTCGACCGCATGCTCCCCGGCGATCCCCCGCCGCTTCCGGCGCGCCTCCGCTTCGACCCCGATCAGCTCGCGGGAGACACCCCGGGCGAGCGGGCGCTGCTCGTGGGTCTGGCCCTGGAGGCCGTCCAGCTGGCGCGGCCCACCGACCGTGCCGTCGAGCTGGCGCGGCGCACTCTCGGCGACGGGCGCCTGCTGTCGGAGGAGGGCGCGGCGTCGGCGACCTACCTGAACGCCCTGCTCGTGTTGACCCTGGCCGACGAGCTGGAGACCCTCGACACCTGGATCGAGCGCGCGGAGGATCACGCGCGCCGCTCGGGCGACCTGGCGGGGCACGCGGCCGCGCTCGCGTTCGGGACGAACGCGGCCTTCCGCCGCGGCGAGATCGGAGAGGCCGTCGAACAGGCACGCGAGGCGCTCGCGGCGGCGACGGCGCGCGAGCTCCCGGTGCTGATCGGGGTAGCGATCACCTATGCGCTCGAAGCTCTCGTCGAGGCCGGCAACCTCGCCGAGGCGGACGCCCTACTCAGCGGAACGGGCATGGCGGGAGAGCTGCCCGAGATCTTCCACTTCGCCGCGATCCTCGCCCGGCGCGGGCGGCTGCGGGTCGCTCAGGGCCGGACCGAGGAGGGCCTTGACGACCTGCTCGACGCGGGCGGAAGGCTGGTGCGCGGCAGGTCCACGAACCCCTCCTTCGCCCGCTGGCGCTCGGACGCGGCGAGGACGCTGGCGGCGCTCGGCCGCCGCGAGGAGGCGCAGGAGCTCGCCACCGAGGAGCTCGAGCTCGCGCGGGCCACCGGGCAGCCGTCGTCGATCGGGATCGCCTTGCGTGCGGTGGCCGCGGCCGGCCCGCCGTCCGAAGCCTTCGAGCCGCTGGCCGACGCCGTGGAGGTCCTGGGGGAGTCGCCCGACCGCTTCCAGGAGGCCCAGGCGCTGGCCGACCTCGGGGCGGCACTACGGGCGGCGGGCCAGCCGACCGAGGCTCGCGAGCCCCTGCGGCGGGCGCTCGAGTTCGCCGTCAGGAGCGGAGCCGAGCCGCTGGCCGATCGCACTCGCGAGGAGCTTGCGGCCGCCGGCGCGCGGCCGAGACGGGTGGCTCTGAGCGGCCCGGAGTCATTGACGCCGAGCGAGATGCGTTGCGCCCGGATGGCTGCTTCGGGCATGAGCAACCGCGAGATCGCCCAATCGCTGTTCGTCACCGTCCGCGCGGTCGAGATGCACCTGACGAGCGCCTACCGCAAGCTCGAGATCGGCTCGCGGCGCGAGCTGGCTGAGGCCCTCAGCCGGTCTTCTGAGGAGAGCTGAGCCCGAGCTCGCCGGCGCGCTCCTCCATCGCCTCGATCAGGAAGGCCACGTGCCCGTCGAAGTCGACGCCGAGCTCCTCGGCTCCGCGCCGCACCTCCTCGCGGTCGACCCCGGCGGCGAAGCTCGGCTGCTTGAGCTTCTTCTTCACCGACTTGGGCGTCATGCCCTCGATCCCGGTCGGCCGCACCAGCGCGCACGCCGCGATGAAGCCCGACAGCTCGTCCACGGCGTACAGGGTCTTGGCGAGCTCGGTCTCGCGCGGGACGCCGAGGAAGTCGGCGTGGCCCGCCACGGCGTCGATCAGCTCGCGCGGGTAGTCCTTCTCCTCGAACAGCTCGAGCGCCTTGCGCGGATGGCCGGTCTCCAGGTCCGGATAGCGCTCGTAGTCGAGGTCGTGGAGCAGGCCGGTGACGCCCCAGAGCTCCTCGTCCTCGCCCTTGCGGCGGGCGTAGGCGCGCATGCCCGCCTCGACCGCGAGCAGGTGCTTTCGCAGCGAGTCGCTCTGTACCCATTCCTCGACGAGGCTCCAGGCTTCGGCTCGCGACGGGGGCATGCCGGCAGGGTATCCGCAGGCAGGACCGAACCTGAAGGCTGATGCCCTTCGGTACGCTTGCCCGGCCCTTCGAGCCCCAGCAAAGCACGGATCCGCGCATGGAGAAGTTCATCATCGAGGGGGGTGCGCCGCTAAGTGGCACGGTGGCGCCCGCCGGAAACAAGAACGCCGCCTTGCCGGCGCTCGCCGCGACCCTGCTGACGGGGCAGGAGGTCGTGCTGCGAAACATTCCGCGCATCCGCGACGTGGAGGCCATGATCGAGCTGCTCGACCGGCTCGGGGCCGTGGTCGAGTGGCGCGACGAGAACGTGGTCGCGGTCCGGGCCGACCAGGTCTCCCACACCGACGTGGACGCCGGCTGGGCCGAGCGCATCCGCGCGTCGTTCCTTCTGGCTGGGCCGCTGCTCGCGCGCTTCGGCGAGGCCGAGATGCCCCCGCCGGGCGGCGACGTGATCGGCCGCCGCCGGCTCGACCCGCACCTCGACG
>DATACN010000044.1:0-4876 GCA_036258995.1 Thermoleophilaceae bacterium
CGAGGCCATCGCCTCCCTGTTCGACAACGGCATCGACCCGATGGTCGTGATCCGCTGGAAGGACATCTACGAGCGCCTGGAAGAGGCGATCGACGCCACCGAGCACGTGGCGAACATCATCGAGGGCATCGTCATCAAGAACGCCTGAGGCAGGGAGCTACCGGGCTTGGACGCTGACCTGATCGTCGTGATCGTCGTTGCCACGGCGCTGGCCTTCGACTTCACGAACGGCTTCCACGACACCGCGAACGTGGTCGCCACGTCGATCTCCACGCGCGCGATGGCCCCTCAGCTCGCGGTGGGCTATGCGGCCGTCCTCAACTTCGCCGGCGCCTTCATCTCCCTGGAAGTGGCCGCCACCGTCGCAAAGGACGTGGTCGCCGTACGCGCCGAGCCGGAGTTCATGATCGTGGTGTTCGGGGGGCTGGTCGGCGCGATCGCCTGGAACCTGATCACCTGGTACTTCGGCCTGCCCTCGAGCTCCTCGCACGCGCTGATCGGCGGGATGGTCGGCGCGGCCTTCGTGGCCGACGGCGCGGAAGCCGTGATGGGCGACGGCGTACTTGGCAAGGTGATGGTCCCGGCGCTGGTGGCCCCGACGCTCGCCTTCGTGGTGGGCGGGCTGGCGATCCTGTTCATGTACAGGATCGTGGGCCGGCTTCGGCCCGGCCCCGTGAGCAGCGGCTTCCGGGCCGGGCAGATCGTCTCCGGCGGCCTGCTGGCCGTGGCGCACGGCACCAACGACGCCCAGAAGACGATGGGCGTGATCGCCCTGGCGCTGGTGGCCAACGGCAGCATCGCAGGCGGCGACGACCTGACCATCCCGGACTGGGTGGTGGTCTCCGCCGCCACGGCGATCGCGCTCGGGACCTACGCGGGTGGCTGGCGCATCATCAAGACGATGGGCAGCCGCATCCACAAGATGGACGCCGCGCAGGGCTTTGCCGCGCAGGGCGCCGGCGCCGCGGTGATCCTGGCCTCGTCGCAGGTCGGCTTTCCGCTCTCGACCACGCACACGATCTCCGGCGCGGTCATCGGCTCCGGTGCGGCCAAGCGCCTGTCGGCGGTGCGCTGGGGGGTGGCGGGCAACATCGTGGTCGCCTGGATCCTGACCCTGCCGGCCGCCGCCGCGATCGGTGGGCTGACCTACGGCGTCACGCGTGTGTTCGGCACCGGAGCCGCCGGTCCGGTGATCGTGTCCGTGTTGATCGTGGCCGCCAGCACGGTCCTGTTCCTGCGCCGGGCCCAGCGGGGGCCCGCGGTGACGGCCGCGGAGGCTTGAGGGTGATCTCACCGCTTGCCGCCGTCGACTGGGACGCCCTGCTTCAGGTGGTCTGGGTGTCGCTCCTGACCGGGATTGGCGTAACCGCCGTCTTCGCGGTGGCGATCTACGGGGCGACGCGGGCGGTCGACCTCAGCCGCGACGGTCGTGCGGCGGAGGCCGGGCTGTTCGGGGCCGTCTCGGTCGTGGCGCTCCTCGTCGTCGGCGGCGCCGTGATCTTCGGCATCGTCGCGATGACCGACAAGTAGCGGCGCGGCCGGCGCCGTGTCAGAGGGCCGCGTCGAGCAGCCGGTCGACCTCCTCCTCGCTCGTCCAGGCCCCAATCGACGCGCGCACGTACGGGGTGCCGGGCAGGAAGCGGACGACGAAGCCGTCGGCCAGCAGCCGCTCTGCCGCGGCCGGGGGGTCGGGGTCCTCCCACGAGACGAGCGTCGTGGCGCCCCTCGGCGCGACCTTCGCCCCGCGCTCGGCCAACCGGTCGGCGAACTTGGCGCCGAGCTTCGCGGCGCGCTCGTGCACACGAGCGATCCCGGGTTCCTCGAGCACGTCCAGCGCGCCGAGCGCCCACGCGACCTGATGCGGAGGCGTCACTCCCATGTCGAAGCGGCGTGCGCCGGGTTGCAGCTCCAGGTCCAACGGCCGGTCGGGCGCGGTCAGCGACATGTAGCCGGGCCAGGGAGGGACCAGCTGCTCGGCGCGCTCACGCCGCGCGAAGAGGTAGCCGATCCCGTTCGGCCCGCAGAGCCACTTCTGGCCCGAGGCCGCGTAGAAGTCGCAGCGCAGCTCGCGGACGTCCACCGGCACTGCCCCTAGACCCTGGGCGCCGTCGAGCAGCACGGGGACGCCGGTGGCGGCGAGCGCGGCGGCGTCGACCTCCTGCCCGGTGATCCAGGACACGTGCGAGGTCGCGACCAGGCGAGTATCGGGCCCGACGTGGCCGGCCAGCTCCGCGAACGGGGCCGTGCGCACCCGCAGGCCGCGGCGCTCGCGCGCGGCCCCGAGCGGCGCGAGCACGCCCGGGTGCTCCTGATCGCTCGTCAGGACCTCCGCACCCTCCTCGAGGTCGAGCGCCGCGAGGGCGGCGTTCACGCCGTCGGTGGTGGAGCCCGTGAGGGCGACCTCGTCGGCCTCGCAACCCAGCAGGGCCGCCACCCGGCCCCGCAGGGACTCGGCCTGCTCGATCACCGCCAGGAAGAACGGCCCCCCGCCGCGTCCCTCCTCGGCCTGCGCTCGCAGCGACGCTGCCGCGGCCTCGACCCCGCGCCGGGGCGCGGGCCCGTTGGTGCCCGCGTTGAGATAGGCGAGCCGCTCGAAGACCGGGAACTCGGCGCGCAGCTCGTCCACGCGAGCGGATACTAGGCTCGCCGGCGTTCTACCCTCCGACCGCATGCCGCGGGTACAAGTGGTCTGGAAGCACGAAGGCGAGGATGAGAACGGCCCCTACGGGCCGGTCTGGATCGAGACCTACTCCGACGATCCAAACGCCTTTCCGCAGGAGGAGAAGTGGGACGAGTGGGTCTCGCGGTCGAAGGCCGTCGAGTACGCCCGGGCAAACGGCTACGAGTTCTTCGCGGACGAGTAGCGGCCTCGTGACGGCGGACCTTCAGCCCATGGCCGTCGCCGCGCGCCCGCTGGGCGATTACGCGCCGGCGGCCGGTGCGGAGGCCCTGGAACGGCTGAGGGCCGCCGCCGAGCCGCTCGAGGGCGCCCGGGTCGCGCACGTGAGCGCGGCCGGGACAGGCGGCCGGGTGCCCGAGCTGCTCGGCGCGCTGCTGCCGCTGGCGACCGACCTCGGCCTGAGGGTCGAATGGCGCGTGCTCTTCGGCGGCGAGCAGCTCAAGGCGGGCGTGTCGGCCCTCCAGAACGGCATGCAGGGCGCCGAGACCGCGCTCGACCTCGAGTCGTGGAGCGCGTACCTCGAGCAGTGCGACGCCGCGGCGCAGGCGCTGGCCGGCGCCTTCGATGCGGTCGTGCTGCACGATCCGGGCGCCCTGGGCCTGACCCCGGCGCTGGACGGCACGGCCGTGTGGCGCTGCCACGTCGACGCGTCGGCGCCGGAGCCCGACACGCTCGACCGCGCCGCCGAGCTGGCCGGCCGCTGCGACGCATTCCTCTTCCCGCACGAGAGCTTCGCTCCCGACCAGCTGCGCGGCGAGCGCCTGATGGAGGCGGCTCCGGGCATCGACCCGCTGAGCCCGCGCAACATCGAGCTGGAGCCGCGACTTGTCGGAAGGCTCGTGCGGCCCCTCGGCGTCGACCTGTCGCGGCCGTTCTGCTTCCAGTCGATGCGGCTCGACCGCTGGAAGGACCCGCACGCGACGATCGAGGCATTCGCTCTCGCCAAGCAGGAGCTGCCCGAGCTGCAGCTCGCGCTCGCCAGCGCGCTCGACGAGGCCGTCACCGAGGAGTGGAGCGCCGCCAAGGAGGTGTCGGACTACGCGGACGCGCGCGAGGACATCCACCTGCTGTCGAGCTACGACCGCGTGGGAGACCTCGAGCTCGGCTCGCTTCAGCGCCTGGCGCGCCTCACGCTGCACCGCGCGATCCGCGAGGGATTCGGGCTGGGCGCGTCTGAGGCGCTCTGGAAGGGAACCCCGGTGGTCGGCGGAGCGGAGGGAGGCCTGCCGCTGCAGGTTCGAGACGGAGTGGACGGCTACCTGGCCGGGACGGCGGAGGAGACCGCGGCCCGAGTCGTCGAGCTGGTGCGCGATCCGGGCCTGGCGGTGGAGATGGGCCGCGCCGGGCGTGAGCGCGTGCGCGAGCGCTTCCTTGTGACGCGGATGCTCGAGGACGAGCTGGGCGCCCTGGCGTCCGTCCTCGGCGCGGGTACCGTGGGCCGCCCATGACCGTCTACCTGCCCGACGGAAGGCCGCTCGAGCTGCCCGACGGCGCGTCCGGCGCGGACGCGGCGGCCGCCATCGGCGAAGGGCTGGCCCGAGCGGCGCTCGCGGCGCGGGCCGATGGCCGCCTCCAGGACCTGTCGGCGCCGCTCCAGGACGGCGCCAAGATCGAGATCGTGACCGGACGCGACGACGGCGACGCGCTCGAGCTGATCCGCCACGACGCCGCGCACGTGCTCGCCACGGCGGTGATGGAGCTCTACCCCGGCGTGAAGATCTCGATCGGCCCGCCGATAGAGGACGGCTTCTACTACGACTTCGACTTCCCCGACGGCGTGAAGGTGTCGGAGGACGACCTCGGTCGCATCGAGGAGCGGATGCGCGAGCACGTGAAGGCCGACGAGTCTTTCGAGCGCTCGGACCTGCCGGCGGCCGAGGCCATCGAGCGCTTTCGCGCCGAGGGACAGGACTACAAGGTCGAGCTGATCGAGGACCTGATCCGCGACGAGGGCGTGGAGACGGTCTCGCTGTACCGGAACGGGCCCTTCACGGATCTCTGCCGCGGCCCGCACGCGCCGAGCACCGGGCGCATCAAGGCCTTCAAGCTGACCTCGGTGGCGGGCGCCTACTGGCGGGGCGACGCCAGCCGCCAGATGCTGACCCGGGTATACGGGACCGCGTTCCTCTCGAAGGAGGACCTCGAGGAGCACCTGCGCAGGCTCGAGGAGGCGCGGGCTCGCGACCAGCGCAAGCT
>DATACN010000045.1:0-7859 GCA_036258995.1 Thermoleophilaceae bacterium
GGCCGGGGGCATGGGCGCGACACCCTAGGACAAACGTCCAGGCCGGGCGAGGGACCTAAAGAACACGCGCGCGAGGGCGAGTTGATGAACGAGGCCTCGTCCCGTGGTTCTACTTCGCATTCACATCCGCCCGCTCCTGGCCGTCGCGCTCGTCGCGCTGGCCGGCGTGTTGGCCGTTCCCTCGCCGGCCGCGGCAGCGCGCTGCAAGCACGCCAACGCCGAGCCTGGAGACGCGAGCCAGCGCACGCTGCGGATCGCCACCCGCTGCCTGCTCAACAAGAAGCGCCGCGAGCACGGGCTGAGCAGACTGCGCGGCAGCGGCCGACTGCACCGCGCCGCTGGCAGGCACACGGTTGACATGGCGCGCCGCGACTACTTCTCGCACACCTCGATCAACGGGTCGAGCTTCCTCGACCGCATCCGCCGTACGGGCTACCTACGCCGGGCGCGCAGCTGGTCGGTGGGGGAGAACATCGCCTGGGGCACGGGCGAGCTCTCCACCCCCCGCTCGATCGTCCGCGCCTGGATGCGAAGCCCCGGCCACCGCGCCAACATCCTGAACCGCCGCTTCCGCGAGATCGGAATCGGCATCTCCTTCGGCGCCCCGGTGCGCTCGAGCGCCCGGCCGGCCGCCACCTACACCACCGACTTCGGCGTCCGGGGCTAGAGTGGAGCGATGATCGCTTCCGCGGTCGTCGCCGAGGTCCCCACGCCGCACCCGCCCGACTCGCCGATGCCGGACGCGCCGAGCGGCCCGGACGTGCCCGATCCCGGTCCCGACCCGGCGCCCGCCCCGCCGGACGGCCCCGGAGTTCCCGAGCCCTCACCGCCTGAGCAGCCGGAGCCCGGCGCGCCGGACGCCCCTCAGCCTGATCCGAAGGGACCCGAGACGCCCGGCGAGGAAGACGGCTAGGCGACCTTCTCGAGCTCTTCGGCCTTCTCGATCGCCTCCGACGCGTAGTCGCCTTCGAGCAGGTCGAGCACGGCCTCTTCGACGAGCGGCTGGACGTCGGGCCATGCGGAGGGATCCCCCGCCAGCTCCTCGAAGATCCCGCTGATGATCCGGCCGCCGTCGTAGCGGTCGAACACGCGGGGGTCGATATAGGCGCTGCGCGCGACCGCCGGCGTATTGCCCAGGTAGCGGGCGACCTCCTTGATCGCGCGAGTCTTGGCTCTCTTGCGTCCCGTCTTGGTCCCACGGGCCGCCGGACCCGCGACGGCCAGCCCGACCGCCGCAAGAACCGTGCCGGTCCACGTGCGGAAGTCCTTGGCGCTGAAGTCGCCGCCGGTGATCTCCTTGACGTACTGGTTGATGTCCGCGGACTTCACATCGACCCAGCGGTGCCCGTCCTTGTACGCCAGCAACTCTTCTCCGCCGCCGCGGCGACGCTTCAGGGCGCGCACCACCTCGGCCGCATCGGGATCGACGAAGGCCTGAATGCGCGTTTGACCTCCCTTGCCCTCGTACTCGAAGGTCATCTTCGGGCCGCTCACGCTCACGTGGCGCTTGTGCAGAGTGGCTACCCCGTACGTCTCGTTTTCCTCGGCGTAGTCCTCGGAGCCGATGCGGAAGAAACCGCGGTCGAGCAGGCGGACCGCGCATGCCAGGGCGCGCTCACGCGGCATTCCCGGAAGCGTCAGATCCTTTTGTACCCGCTTGCGCAGCCTCGGCAGCGCGCGGGCGAACTCGAGCATCTCCTCGAACTTCTCGCGGTCGCGGCGCTCGCGCCAGCGGTCGTGGTAGCGGTACTGCTTGCGGCCCGCCGCGTCGACCCCGGTGGCCTGGAGATGGCCCATCGGGTGGGGGCAGATCCAGACGTCCTCCCAGGCCGGCGGAATGGCCAGCTCGCGGATCCGGTCGAGCACCTCCGGATCGGTGATGCGACGACCCTCCTCGTCGAGGTACTCGAAGCCCTTGCCGCGGCGCCGCCGGGTGATCCCGGGGCCCGAGCAGTCCACGCGCTTCAGCCTTGCCACGCGGCCCCTAGTACCCGCTCGAGCATTGCGGAGTCACGAGCGGCGGCCACGGGGGATCGCATGGCCAGGCTGAGAGAGTCGTCCGCAGGGAAGCTCACCGCGCCTCCGGCCTCCTCGACCAGCAGCTGCGCCGCGGCGGCGTCCACCGAGCGCACGTCGCGCAGGCTCAGCATGGCGTCGAGCCGGCCCGCCGCCACCAGGCACATGGTCACGGCCACGGAGCCGAGCGCGCGCACCCGCTTGGCGCCGAGCTCCGCGATCGCCGCAGCGGCCTGGGCCACCGCCGGGGGCCGCGCCACCTCGAGGCCGACCAGCTCGAGCGGCCCCGGCTCGAGGCGCGGCAGCCGCTCGCCGTCGCGGTAGGCACCCTGGCCGCGCACGGCCCACCAGTCGCTTGCCGGCTCGAGCTCGGCCACGTAGCCGACCTGCACGTCGGGCATGCGTGGCCCCGACGCCACGGCGATCGACACGCACGCGAAAGGCAGGCGGCGCTTTGCGTTGAGCGACCCGTCGACGGGGTCGATCACGATCCGCACCGGGCCGCCGCCGTTCAGCTCGAGCTCGCCGCGCTCCTCCGAGATCGCCGTGACCGGTAGGCCGAGCGCCTCCAGCTCGGCGAACACGGCGTCCTCGGCCGCGCGGTCGATCACGAGCGTCATGTCGCCGCCCTCGCCACGGCTCGTCTCCACGCCGCGCTCGGCGGTCGTGGGGAACCGCAGCAGGGCCTGCCGGGCCGCCTCCACGGCCCGGCGGCAGAAGCCGAGCCAGTCGGCCTCGGGGAGGGCCTCGGGGGCGGGCATCGGCGGCGTATCCTAGGCGGGGATGCCCTCGGCGCTCGACGGCCTGAACCGCTCCCAGCGCGCGGCCGTCACCCATCCCGGCGGCCCCGTGATCGTCGTCGCGGGCGCGGGCACCGGCAAGACGCGCACGCTCACCTGCCGCTTCGCCTGGCTGGTCGAACAGGGGGCCTCGCCCGACGAGATCCTCGCGCTCACCTTCTCCTCGCAGGCGGCGGCCGAGATGCGCGAACGGCTCGAGGCGCTGATCCAGGCGCCCTACGAGGAGCTGCACGTCGCGACCTTTCACGGTTTCTGTTCGCGGCTGCTCCAGGACGAGGCGCTCGAGGCGGGGCTCGACCCCTTCTTCTCGACGGTCACGCCCGCCGACCGGCTGGCTCTGCTGCTCGACCGGATCGACGAGCTCACCATCCGCCACCATGAGATCCGGGGCAACCCGGCGCCGTTGCTGGCCAGCTTCGTGTCGCGCATCGACCGGCTGAAGGACGAGATGGTCTCGGCGGAGGACTACGCGGCATACGCGGAGCGGCTGGCGGCGAAGTGCGCCGAGGGCGACGACGCCGCGCGGGCCACCGCCGCGCGCGAGGTCGAGTTCGGGCGCGTCTACGTCGATCACGACCGATTGCTCGCCGAGTGCGGCGCGCTCGACTTCGGCGACCTGATCGTGCGGGCCTTCCGGCTGCTCCACGAGAAGCCGCACGTGCGCGAGCAGGTCGCCAAGCGCTTCCGCCACGTGCTGGTGGACGAGTACCAGGACACGAACTTCGCCCAGGGCCTGCTGCTTCGGCTGCTGGTCGAGGAGCATCGCAACGTCACCGTCGTGGGCGACGACGACCAGGCGATCTACCGCTTCCGGGGCGCGTCGCAGAAGAACCTGCGCGACTTCGAGCGCGAGCTCGGCGACGCGACCGTGGTGCGGCTGGAGCGCAACTACCGCTCCGGCCGGCGCATCCTCGAGGCGGCCGAGGCGGTCGTGCAGCCCACGCCCGGGCGGATCGCGAAGCGCCTGCAGGGCTCCACCGGCGGCGACGTGCGCTTCTGGCGCTGCCGCTCCGAGCGGGCGCAGGCGCAGGCCGTGGCGGCCGAGGCCGAGCGGCTCGTGGTGCAGCGGGGCGTGCCCGCCTCGGAGGTCTGCGTGCTGGTGCGGTCCGTCAAGAACGAGGGCGCCGTGGTGGGGGCGGCGCTCGAGGAGCGGGCGGTTCCCTACCGGCTGACCGGCTCGGCCGCCTACTTCCAGCGGGCCGAGGTCCGTGACGTACTGGCCTGGCTGCGCCTGCTGGCCGATCCGGGCGACTCGGGGGCGGTGGTGCGGGCGCTGTCGCGCCCGCCCATCGAGCTGCGCTCGGTGGACGTCGCGCGCCTGACCCAGCTCGCCCGCCGGCGCAAGCTCGACATGCCGTCCGCCGCGATGGCGGCGCTCGACGGCCCGCAGCTGTCGCCCGAGGGGCGGGAGCGGGTGCAGGCCTTCCTGCGCATCTACCGCTCGGCCTGTGCCGCGTTCGAGGACCGCCGCCCGGACATGTTCGTGCTGCGCCTGATCGAGCGGATCGGGCTGCGCCGCCAGCAGATCTTCGCCACCCAGGCCGACACGGTCGAGCGCCTGCGCAACATCGCGAAGCTGTCGGAGCTCGCCACCGAGTACATGCGGCGCGAGCCCCAGGCCACCCCGCGCGACTTCACCCGCTACCTGGCGGCCGTGGCGGAGTCCGGGCTGCGCGAGGAGGAGGCCAGCGCGCCGCCCGGGTCACCCGCGGTGAGGGTGATGACCATGCACGCCGCCAAGGGGCGCGAGTTCGACTACGTCTTCGTGCTCGGCCTGTCGGCCACCCGCATGCCGGGCCCCTGGCGCCGGCGCGGCGACGAGGTGCCCGACGAGCTGCTGAAGGAGTCGCTGCCCGAGGCCGGCGGCCGCGAGGCCCACGAGGGCGAGATGCGGCGGCTGCTCCACGTGGCGATGACCCGTGCCCGCAAGGGCCTCGTACTGGCCTGGCCCGAGACGGCGGGCGAGGGCGCCACGCCGAGGCCGTCTCCCTTCTACGAGGAGGCCAGGGCCGCGCTCGGCGCCGAGGAGGAGGTGCACGAGGAGGAGCTGTTCGGGCCCGCCGAGGGGCTCCACTCGACCTTCCGCATCATGCGCGACGAACTGCTCGACACGGTCGCCCGGGTTGGCGGCCGGCTGGGCGAGATGCGGCTCGACACCTACCTCGACCTCGACCAGGCCGTCGCGCGCTACCTGGAGCTGATCAAGGTGGCCGCCCTGATCGAGCGCACCAGGGAAGGCCAGCCGATCGCCGAGGTTCTGCCCTGGCTGAACGAGATCCTGGCCCAGGGGGCCACCTCGGAGCAGCGCGAGATCCTGGCCGCCTCGGCGCTCGACGACTGGCTGCGCGACGCCGAGCGCGACATGGCGCGCCGCCCCGTGGCCGCGGAGAACGGCTCGGAGCCCTCGCTCGACCCGTTCATCCCGCGCCGGGGCCAGGGCCTGATGCTGTCCGCCTCCGACATCGACACCTACCGGCTCTGCCCGCTCAAGTACAAGTTCGCGCGGGTCTTCCGTATCCCGCAGGAGCCGACGATCCACCAGCGCTTCGGGATCGTCCTGCACCAGGTGCTGGAGCGGTTCCACACGAGCGGCGGCGGCTCGCTCGCAGAGCTGATGGAGCTTTTCGAGGCGTCGTGGCGCCGCGCCGGCTTCGGGGACTCCGACGACGAGCGCCAGTTCCGCGGGCGGGCCGTGGCCGCGCTCGAGCGCTACTGGCGCGAGGACCACGAATCCGACGCCGAGCCGGTCTGGTTCGAGCGCAGCTTCGCCTTCCGCCTCGGCCCGCACCTGCTGCGCGGCCGCGTCGACAGGGTCGACCGGCGCCCAGACGGCAGCTACGAGCTGATCGACTACAAGACCGGCAAGGCCAAGACGGAGTCGGAGCTGCGCGAGGACGTGCAGCTCTCGCTCTACCAGATGGGCGCCCGCGAGTCGTGGCGCCTCGACACCTCGGCCCAGAGCTACTTCTATGTGCTGACCGGGGACAAGGTGCCCGTCGAGCACTCAGAGGAGGAGCTCGATCGCGTCAAGACGACGGTCTCCGAGATCGCCGACGGCATCCTTCGCCAGGACTTCGAGCCGAAGCCCTCGTACGAGGTCTGCCAGTTCTGCGATTACCGGATCATCTGCCCGGCGGCCGAGAAGTAGCTAGGCGGCCGGGTCGTCGCGGTAGCGGCGCTCTTCGACCACCGCGCCGTCGCGGCGGCGCCTGTCGCTCCAGGCGGTCATGAAGAACAGCGAGATGATCAACCCGATCACGCCGACGATCATCAGGATCACCCCGGCGGTCTGGATGTCGAAGCCCTCGACGGTGCCGGTCACCGCGTACTTGAGCACCGCGCCGAGCGCGATCAGGAATATGGACGTACCGATGTACATAGTCACTGCATTCCCCCTGCAAAGCACGGGGAAACCAACTGCCGACGTATGTCCTAGCCGGGATTGCCCGGGCCGCGCTGGCGCAGAAAGCGCTGGAAATCGCGGGCTATCGTGTCGGCGGAGGGGATCTTCTCCTCCGGTGTCGCCTCGGCCTGGACCTCGTCCATGGCCGACTCGAGCCGCTCCACGAAGGCCTTGACTTCGGGGTCGCTCGCGACGGCGGCGGTGACCTGGCGCTCGTAGTCCTCGGCGGCATCCTCGAGCTCGCCGGCGTCGACCGCCACCCCCGCGGCGCCCTCGAAGGCCCGGACCAGGGCCAGCGCCACCTTTGGGTTCGGCGCCGCCGCGACGTAGTGGGGCACCGAGGCCCAGAGGCTCGCGGAGGGCATTCCCGCCTTGGCGCAGGCGTGGTGCAGCACGCCGACTATGCCGGTGGGCCCCTGGTAGCTCGTGCGGTCGAAGCGCAGGCGGTCGAGCAGCGAGTCGTCGGAGGCGATTCCGGTGATAGAGACCGGGCGGCTGTGGGGCACGTCGGCGAGCAGCGCGCCGAGCGTGATGACCATGCGCACTCCGAGTCCTTGGGCGGTGTGCACCAGCTGATCCGTGAAACGGCGCCAGCGAAGCGAAGGCTCGGTGCCCTGGAGCATGATCAGGTCGCACTCCGCTCCCGGCACCTCCGCCGCCGAGAACTCGTTCTGGGGCCAGTCGATCTCGCGGGTGAGGCCCTCCGTCAAGCGCACGGTGGGACGGACGGCGGTGAAGTCGTAGTACTCCTCGGGATCGATCTTCGCCACGTCTTCCGCGTCGAAGTGGCCGCGGATGAACGAGATCGCCGCCGACGCGGCCTCGCCGGCGTCGTTCCAGCCCTTGAAGGCGCACACCATCACCGGCGAGCGCAGCTCGGGGCGAGTGCTCCAGATCACGTCGGACATCCGGTTCCACGGTACCCGACACGTCCGGGCGCAAGCTCAACATGGGCTCGTGACGGTTGCCGAGCTGCGTCCCGGAGGCGAGGTGGAGGGAATCTTCGCCTGCACGCGCAAGGACCGCCTGCTCGCCAAGAGCGGGTCGCCGTACCTGGCCGTCGAGCTGCGCGACCGAAGCGGGAGCGTGCCGGCGCGGGCTTTTCGCGACGCCGACTTCCTGGCAGCGCAGTTCGAGCGCGGCGACCTAGTGGAGGTCGCCGGCCGCGCCGAGCGCTTCCGCGACGAGCTCCAGGTCGAGCTGCGCTCGATACGCCGGGCCGAGGACGGCGCCGCCGACCCGGCCGACTTCCTGCCCGTCGCCTACCGCGACCTGGAGGAGCTCGACGGCTTCCTCGAGCACCTCGCGCGCGAGGTGTACGACCGCCATTACCGCGCGTTGCTCGACTCGTTCCTCGGCGATGACCGCTTCCGCTCGGACATGCGGCGCTCCCCGTGCACGCGGGCGGGCCATCACGCCTACCTGGGCGGCCTGCTCGAGCACACCGTGGCCGTGACCACCCTCGCCCAGGAGACCTGCGCGCTGCATCCCCGGCTCGACTCCGACCTCCTGCTGACCGCGGCGATCCTCCATGACGCCGGAAAGGTCCGCGAGTTCGATCTGCGCGCCGACATAGCCCTGAGCGAGGAGGGAGCGCTGCTCGGCCACCTGGCGATCGGCCAGCGGATGCTGGCCGAGCG
>DATACN010000046.1:0-3393 GCA_036258995.1 Thermoleophilaceae bacterium
CAGGGCCTCGTTCGACGAGGCGCACGACGAGCTGCTGCGGCTGACCGAGGACGGCGACGACGCCTACGAGGTGCACGTGCTGCTGATCCGACACGGCCGCCGCACCTGCACCGCCCGTGCCCCGCGCTGCCCCGAATGCCCACTGCTGCGGATGTGCCCCTACGGCCGGGAGCGGATGCGGGCGGCGCGCGAGGGCACGTCACGGTGAGCGAGCCGACTCTGCGCCGCGCCGCCGAGGGCGCCCTGGTGGGCATCGCCGCGGTCTGGGGCCTGACCTTCGTGATGGTCCAGGACGCGATCGCCGAGCTGCCGACGATGGCCTTCCTGGGCTACCGCTTCCTACCGGCGGCGCTGCTCGTGGCCGCCGTCTTCTGGGTGCCGCTGCGCAAGCTCGGTCCGGCGGGCTGGAGGTCCGGCCTCCTGATGGGGGTGTTCCTCACGGCCGGCTACGTCTTCCAGACGCTCGGGCTCGAGGAAACGACCGCTTCCAACGCCGGCTTCATCACAGGGACGTTCGTGGTGCTGACCCCGCTGCTGGCCGCGATCGTCCTGCGCGAGCGCATCTCGGCGGTGGCGTGGGCCGCGGCGGGGGTGTCCGCGCTGGGGCTCTACCTCCTGTCCGGGGCCGGCGGGGACTTCACCTTCCGCGGCGATGGGCTCGTTCTGCTGTGCGCGCTGTCGTTCGCGGCCCACATCCTGGCCACGTCGCGCGCGGTGGAGGGTCACGACGTCGGGGCACTCGTCGCCGTGCAGCTCGGCGTGTGCGGCGTGGCCTGTCTGGCGGTTGCCGCGGTAGCCGGCGACCTCGAGACCCCGCGCGGCGAGACCGTCTGGACCGCGCTCGTGGTGACCTCGCTGGTGGCGAGCGCGCTTAGGTTCTTCGTCCAGACCTTCGCCCAGCAGCATGCCCCGCCCGCCCGGACGGCGCTGATCCTCGCGAGCGAGCCGGCGTTCGCGGGGCTGTTCGGCTACCTGCTGAACGACGAGCGGCTGTCGGCCGTCTCCTGGGCCGGTGCCGCGCTGATCCTCGCCGCGATCGTGGCCGTCGAGATCGTCCCGCGCCTGCGTCCGCCGCGGCCGCTGCCGGAGGGCTAGTGAGGCGCTTTCTCTACCCGCTTCTCCTGGCAGTCCCCTTCGTCGCCGGGATCGCGGTCCTCAAGGGGCTCACCGTCGAGATCGACACCTTTCACGGCAGCGACGCCCGCATCTACCACCTGCCGACGATCGAGCACTTCGCGGACCGCCTCGAGTTCGAGAGCTACCCGGCGGCACAGACCCCCCTCTACCACCTGCTGTTCGCCGGGTGGGGCGAGCTCGTGGGCTTCGAGGCGTGGCGCCTGCGGCTGTTGAACGTGCTCATCTCGTACGCGGCGGTGCTGGTGCTCTTCGGCCTGCTCCGCAGGCGCGGCCTGGAGGCGGTCCAGTCCTTCGCCCTTTCGCTGCTGTTCGCGCTCTCCCCCTACTACTTCGGCGCCTCCTTCACGCTGCTCACCGACAACCTCGCGCTGCTCTTCGGCCTGCTGTCGCTCGACCGGCTGGACCGCTTCGGCGAGCGGGCCCGGATCGGCGACCTGGCCCTCGGCGTGCTCGCCATGGCCGCCGCGGTGCTGACCCGTCAGTCGTATCTGTGGCTGGCGCTGGTGGCGGTCTTCCAACTCGTGCGCGCGCCGATCTCGATGCCGGTGCGCACCGCCGGCGCCGCCGCGACCGCGCTGGCGCTGGCGCCGATGGCGGCGCTGGTCGTGGCTTGGGGCGGGCTGGTGCCGCCGGGTGCCGACCCGGCCTCCTGCGGGCTCTGCACCGACAAGCCCGGGGTGGGGCGCGACTCGATCACGCTGCGCACGATCGGGTTCACGGTCGCGCTGTTCGGGCTGTACGCCGCCGCCGTGTTCGGGCCCGCGCTGGCGCGACGTGCCCGAGCGCTCGCGGCCGGTGCGCGCGCCGGGGGCGGGAGCGCGCGCGAGCTCGCCCTCCCGATCCTCGCCGCCATCGCGCTCCTGGCGATCTCGCCGCTCGCCTACAAGCCCGTCGAGCCGGGACGGGCGGGCGACGCCGGCTATCTGTGGAAGATCGCCGATCGCTTCCCGGAGCTGCTCGGGTCGCACCTCATCTTCTGGGTGCTCGTGCCGCTCGGCGCGGTCGCGCTCTTCCTGCTCGCCCGCCGGGCGGGCATCGCCTCGCTCCCGGTCGTCTACTTCGCCGGCTTCCTGGCGGCGGCGCTGCCGGTGGGGCTCGTCTACCAGAAGTACTTCGACCCGTTCGCGCTGCTGGCGGTCGCCCTGCTGGTGACGTCGCCGGACCTTCGCGAGCGGAGCGACTACGCCGGCATCGCGATCGGGGCCGTCGCCTTCGTGGCCTACGCGGTCAGCTTCGCCGGCTAGCGGAGCCGCTCCAGGTCGATGACGAACACGAGCGTCTCGTTGGGCCCGATGTTCGGCGGGAAGCCGGCCGCGCCGTAGGCCAGGTCCGGCGGGATCGTGAGCTGGCGCCGGCCACCACGCCGCATTCCGAGCAGACCGCGGTTCCAGCCCTCGATCACCTGGCCGGGAATCCGGGTGGTGAACGGCTGGCCGCGGTCCCATGACGCGTCGAACTGCGAGCCGGTCGAGAAGAGCACCCCGACGTAGTTGACGGTCAGGGTGTCGCCGGGCTTCGCGACCCGGCCCTTCCCCTTGACGATGTCCTCGACCACGAGCCGCCTGGGCGGGGAGCCGGTGGGCCTGGGGATCTCCGGCTTACGGCTCGTGTCCTTCAGGTCCGCCGCGGTCTCGCTCTGCTGCTCCTGCGCCGGCGGGGAGGCCGAGCGGTCGGCGGACTCCTCGTCGTCGCCTCCGCAGCCGGCCACGAACGCCAGCAGCAGCAATGGTGCGCCAAGTTGGCGGGCCAGCAATGATCTGCCATACTCACGCTTAGATTTTTTACAACGAGACTTAGGCAAAAGGAGTAATTGGGATGGCTAGAACCATCGGAATCGACCTCGGCACCACCAACTCGTGCATGGCAGTGCTCGAGGGCGGTGAGCCTACCGTGATCGAGAACGCCGAGGGGGCGCGGACCACTCCGTCGGTGGTCGCGTTCACGGAGGGCGGCGAGCGCCTCGTGGGCGCGCCGGCCAAGCGCCAGGCGGTGACCAACCCCGAGAACACGGTGTTCTCGATCAAGCGCTTCATGGGCAGCAAGGAGGCCGAGGTCAAGGAGGAGGAGAAGATCGTCCCCTTCGAGGTGAGCCCCGGTCCCGGCGGCGACGCGCGGATCAAGGTCCCGGCGGCGGGCAAGGAGTACGCCCCGCCCGAGATCAGCGCGATGATCCTGCAGAAGCTGAAGGCCGACGCCGAGGCCTACCTGGGCGACACGGTCGACAGCGCGGTGATCACGGTCCCCGCCTACTTCAAC
>DATACN010000047.1:0-4310 GCA_036258995.1 Thermoleophilaceae bacterium
CGCGCCGGCCGCCTCCGCCGCCGACCGCAGCGCGGCCGCGACCGCCCCCATCCCGCCGCGCGCGTAGCCCCAGGCCCCCGGCGCCCCGGCGGCCTCACCCAGGTCGTGGTAGAAGCTCACGAAGGCCGTGCCGGGATCGTCCGGGGCGGCGAGCGCCCCGATCAAACCCTGCAGCGCGAACGGAACGCGGACCTCCTCCGAAGGAATGCCGGCCAGCTCGGCGGCGATCGAGCCCTCCAGGATGTCCGGCCCGACCGCCTCGAGCCAGCGCCCGCGGTCGGGCGGCTCGAGCATCAGCGGCCGGGCCCGCGCTGCCGCCTGCTCGCGTCGCTCGGACCAGTCGAGATAAGCGTCGGCGTCGGCGCGCGACCAGTCGCGCTCGAGCCGCTCGCCCGTGCGCCGGGGGTCCGACCACGTCACCACCGCCCGGCCGTCCGGGAGCGGCGCGAACAGATACGGCTCGTGCACCTCGACGTCCAGCCCGTGCCCGTGCAGGTCGAGGTCACGGACGATCTTCGACCGCAGCAGCGAGAGCGTGTAGGCGCCGGGCGACGCCCTCACCCCCGGCCACAGCTCTTCGGTGACGCACGCACCGCCCGGGATCTCCCGCCGCTCGAAGGCCGCCACCGAGAGCCCCGCGCGGGCCAGGTAGGCGGCCGCCACGAGCCCGTTGTGCCCGGCACCGACGATTGCGACGTCGAGCGGCCGGGCATCCATGCTCGGGAGCATGTCAGGCGTGCGGATCGCCCTGGTCGTGAATTCCCGGTCGAGGTCGGCCCGGCCCGAGGCCGTCGAGGCCGCCCTGTGGAACTTCGGCGCCGACGTGGAGCGCTTCGACGTCGACGCCGCCGGCAGTGCGGCGGCCTCGCGGCCCGACCGGCTGGCCGTCGCGGGCGGCGACGGAAGCATCGGGCCGGCTGCCGCTGCGGCCGGCCGGAGCGGGCTCCCGCTCGCGGTGATTCCGGCGGGCACCGCCAACGACTTCGCGCGCCGCATGCGTCTCCCGCGGCGACTCGAGGATGCCTGCTGGTTGGCGGTTCAGGGGCAACGGCTGCAGGCGCTCGAGCTCGGCACGATGACGGCCGGAGGATCGCCGTCGCTCGCGAACGGGCGGCCGTTCGTGAACGTGGCGAGCCTGGGCCTGCCTGCCCCGGCGGCCGCCCGCGCGCGCTCCTGGAAGCGAGCGCTGGGCCAGTTCGCCTACGCGCTGGGCGCGCTACACGCCGGGTTGACCGCCGACCCCGTGCGATGCCGCGTGGCGTGTGACGGCCGCGTGCTCCACGACGGCCCGGCATGGCAGGTGACGGTGGCATGCTCGGGTGCGTTCGGGGCCGGCTCCTCGCTGGAGGGCGCCGACCCCGCCGACGGGCTCCTCGACGTGGTGGCGATTCCGGCGGGCTCGCGGCTGCGCTTGCCCGGGCTGGCCTACGCTCTGCGGCGAGAGCGCCTGCCCGGTCGCACGGGCGTGCCGCACGCCCGCGGGCGCAGCGCCGAGGTGGACGCGCCGCCCCGTGCGACATTCAACGTCGACGGCGAGCTGGTCGCCGCGGGCCCGGCGCGCTTCGGTGTGCAGCCGGGCGCGTTTCAGCTCGTGGCCGGCTAGGAAGGCGGTGGCGACGGCTTGAGCGTGCCGTTCAGCACCAAGGCTCTCATTCCGGCGCGGTACCGTTGCCGTATGGCGCGTGACACGGGCTTTCCGGGCACAGACGCGCAGTTCGACTTCGGCCGCGCCCGGCGCCGCCGCGCTCTCTCCCGGCTCGCCAACCGGCTGCGCAGGAGCCCGGACGACGTCGACGTGATCCTTCCCTTCGAGGAGGTCGTGGAGGCGCTTGGGCGCAAGGGTGAGAGGAGCCTGGGCCTCCAAGTGATCGAGCTCGACTCGATCGTGGGGACCGTCGACCGCGGCCGCGAGTTCGACCGCAGCTTCCGTCCGACCTCGGGCAGGGTGCGCCGGCGTTGGGAGCGGATCGCGGAGGCCCAGCGCCGCGGGCATGCCATGCCGCCGATCGACGTCTACCGCGTCGGCGAGCTGCACTTCGTAAAGGACGGCCACCACCGCGTCTCGGTCGCGCGCGCGCAGGGCCTGGACAAGCTCGACGCGTACGTCACCGAGGTGATCACGGAGGTCGGCCCCGAGCGGGAGATCAGGCTGGCCGACCTTCCGCTGAAGAGCCACGAGCGGCTGTTCCACGAGCGGGTTCCGCTGCCGCCCGAGGCGCGCGAGCGCATCGCGCCCTCGAGCCGCTCGGCCTACGCGACCCTGGCCGAGTCCGTCGAGGCATGGGGCCTTCGAGCCATGCAGGCAGCCGGGGAGTTCCTGACCCGCGAGCAGGTCGCGGAGATGTGGTTCCGCGACGAGTACCTGCCCGTCACCGAGATGCTGCGCGAGGCCGGCATCGCGACGGAGAACGAGACCGACGCCTACACGGCGGTGATCAGCCTGCGCTACCTCCTGCTGCGCACCCACGACTGGGACGAGAGCGTGCTCGACGCGCTACGCGAGCAGATGCGCTCGCCTTCCTGGGAGGACACCGAGGTCCGGCGCCTGCGGCGAACGCTCACCTAGCGAACGTCCATTTATGGCGGCTATAGCCGCCAATTCCGGACGTTCGCGGCTCAGGCGGGCGGCGGTGGGCCGCCGGGCTCGTCGCTCTCCCTACCCTGCCCAGCCTCTCCGGCATCGGGATCCCGGCCGGCCGGGCTCTGGCCGGCGGTCGCCGCCGGCGCGCCGCTGGAGTCCGAGGTCAGGCTGCGCCCGTCGCTCGGGTCGAACAGGTGGAGCTTGGTGGCGTCCACCCACAGCTCGAGCTCCTGGCCCTCGGCGGCCCTGCTGGCGGGATCGAGGCGCGCCACGATGCGTCCTCCCTCACCCGCGCTCGGCACCTCGCCCGCCCCGGAGTCCTCGGCCAGCTCGCGCAGCTCCTGCGACTCGATCTGCTGGTCGCTCGTGACCGAGAAGTGCGCGTACAGCTCGGAGCCCATCGACTCGAGCACCTCGATGTTGGCCTCGAAGGTCCGGCCGCGGTCGCGTGCCTCGCCCACCAGGCCGGCGTCCTCGAAGTCCTCGGGGCGGATGCCTGCGATCAGGTCACGGCCCTCGCCCCGGCCGACGGCCTCGCGCCGGTCCTGGGGCAGGCGCACGTCGCCGATCGGCAGCTTGACGCTGTCACCCTCGACCGTCGCGGGCATGAAGTTCATCGCCGGTGAGCCGATGAAGCCCGCCACGAACAGGTTGTTGGGCTCGTTGTAGAGCTCCATGGGGGTGCCGACCTGCTGGAGCATGCCCGAGCGCATGACGGCTACCCGGTCCCCCAGCGTCATCGCCTCGGTCTGGTCGTGGGTCACATAGATCGTCGTCGTGCCGAGCCGCTGCTGGATGCGCGTCACCTCGGTGCGCATCTGCACGCGCAGCTTGGCGTCGAGGTTCGAGAGCGGCTCGTCCATCAGGAAGGCCTTCGGGTCGCGCACGATCGCGCGCCCCATCGCCACGCGCTGGCGCTGGCCCCCGGACAGGTTGGCCGGCTTGCGGTCCAGGTGCTGCTCGAGGTCGAGGATGCGCGCCGCCTCCTCCACCTTCTGGTCGATCTCCTGCTTGTCCACGCCCCTGAGCTTCAGCGCGAAGCCCATGTTGTCGCGCACGCTCATGTGCGGGTAGAGCGCGTAGTTCTGGAACACCATCGCGATGTCGCGGTCCTTGGGCGCCTTCTGGTTGACGACCTCGTCGCCGATGCGCAGCTCGCCCTCGGTGATGTCCTCGAGGCCGGCGACCATCCGCAGGGCAGTCGACTTGCCGCAGCCGGACGGCCCCACGAGGATCACGAACTCGCCGTCGTGGATCTCGAGGTTCATGTCCTTCACGGCCTCGTAGCCGTCCGGGTAGCGCTTGGTGATGTTCTCGAGCGTGATCTCGGCCATCGGGCGGTCCTCCTTATCCCTTGACTGCGCCGGCTGTCAGGCCCGCGACGATGCGGCGCTGGAAGATCAGCACCATGATGATGATCGGAATCGTCACCACGACGGCGGCGGCGGCGATGATCCCGGTGGGATCCTCGAACTGGGAGGCCCCCGTGAAGAAGGCGAGCGCCGCCGGGACGGTGCGCGCCGCATCCGTCGAGGTGAGCGTGTTGGCGAACAGGAAGTCGTTCCAGGCGAAGATGAAGACCAGGATCGAAGCCGTGAACACACCGGGGGCCGCGAGCGGCACGATGACCTTGGTGAAGGCCTGGAACGGGGTCGCCCCGTCCACCTGCGCCGCCTGCTCGAGCTCCCAGGGGATCTCACGGAAGAACGCCGACAGCGTGTAGATCGCC
>DATACN010000048.1:0-3459 GCA_036258995.1 Thermoleophilaceae bacterium
GCCTCGACCCGTTGCCCCAGGGGCAACTCCCCGAAAACCCCTTGACAATCAGAACACATGATCTATTCTGGGCGGCAAGCGGTCACCGGCGGGCGCTTCCCGGGCGGGCGCTGGGAGACCCACGACGACGCCACGGTGGACGTCTTCATCGGCAAGGAGCGCAAGTATCCGAAGCCGGACGGCAAGCTCACCTTCGACAAGCTCTCCTCGGTGTTCGCGAGCGCAAACGCCACGCGCGACGACGCCCCGAACCACATCCGCCTGCAGGAGAAGGTCCCGCTCGAGATCGCGCTGATGTGGCAGAACATGTGCCCAGCCCAGGTCTACGAGGTCCCCGAGGAGGAGCTCGAGGCCGCGAAGAAGAACGGCTCGCTCGACAACGAGCGCGAGGTCAGCCTCAACATCACGCCGTCGAACTGCATCCAGTGCGGGGCGATCACGGCCAAGGGCGGCCGCCTGACCCCGCCCGAGGGCGGCGACGGACCGAACTACCAGGCCACCTGAGGCCGCTACCCCTTCACCGGCCCCAACGGACCGGTCGCGAGCGCGAATACCTTGCCGAGGCGATCGAGGCCGGGGCGCCGGGAGCGGGCGGCCGCTTCACCGAGCTATGCACACGGCGCCTGCAGGAGCGCGTGGGCTGCGCCCGGCTGCTGCTGACCGCGTCTTGCACGACGGCCCTCGAGTTGGCTGTGTGCCTGGCTGAGCTCGGCCCGGGCGACGAGGCGGTCGTACCGTCCTTCACCCACTGGGCCTCCGCCCTGGCCGTGGCGAAGACCGGGGCCGTCCCGGTGTTCGCGGACATCGAGCTCGACACGCTCGGGCTCGACCCGGCGGCGGCGGCTGACGCACTGACGCCGAAGACGCGCGCCCTTCTGCCGACGCATTACGCCGGTGTCGCCTGCGACATGGATGGCCTGGCCGAACTGGCACGGCGGCACGGCCTGGCGATCATCGAGGACGCCGCACACGGGGTGCTCGCCGAGGTCGGGGGACGTCCGCTCGGGAGCGTGGGCGACGCCGGCTGCTTCTCGTTCGACCCGGCCAAGAACGTGACCGGGGGCGAGGGCGGCGCACTGGCTGTGAACCGCGAGGACTGGGCCGTTCGAGCCGAGCTGCTGGCCGCCAGAGGCGTGAACAAGGCCGCCTTCGAGCGCGGCGAGGTGAGCGAATACACCTGGGTGGACCTCGGCGCCGCGGCGCTGCCCACCGAGCTCGCGGCCGCGTACCTGTGGGCACAGCTCGAGGAGGCGGAGGAGATAGCCGAGCGGCGGCTGCTCGTGTGGAGCGCGTATCACGAGCGTCTCGCCGCAGCCGAGGAGACGGGGCTGCTGCGGCGCCCGGTCGTCCCCGAGGGCCGTCGCCACGATGGCCACATCTACTACGTGCTGCTGCCCGACCGCGAGGCGCGCGACGCGGCCATCGCCCGCCTGGCGGCGGACGGCGTTCAGTCCGCCTTCCATTTCCAGCCCCTGCACGAGTCCGAGGCGGGACGGCGTTATGGACGGGTGGCCGGCTCGCCACGGGTGAGCGAGGACGTGGCGCGGCGCCTTCTCAGACTCCCGATCTGGCCCGGCCTCGGCGTCTCCGACGTTGAACGGGTGGTCAGCCTGCTCGTGAGGCCAGCCGGCCGCGGAGCAGGCTCAGCTCGCGCCTGAGCCTCAACCGAACCTGCCGCCGCGGGCCCGGGATGCGCGGGTGCCGCGCCACGGAGCTCAGCCACATCATCAGCTCGCCGCGCTCGAGGCGGCGCCGGTCGGCCGACTTGCTCTTGCCCGCGACGGGCCAGCGGTAGCGAGCCAGCAGGCGGCGGCGGCGACCTCTTCGTTCGTGAAGCACTGATCGTGCTCGAGCCAGATCCGGCGCAGGAGGAGCTCAAACCCGAGGCGCAGCGCGGCCGCCCGCCGGGCCGGCCGGGGAAAGCACCAGCTCATGACCGGGTCGTCCTGGAACGCGGCCGCGAGGGCGGCCGCCGCACGCGGCGCCTCCGCGGGGGAGAGGCCGCGCACCTCGCTCTCCATGCGCGGCAAGGTACCTTCCCGCGATCCGATACCCGGGTCAGCACCCACGCCGTGCGACCGTGGTCGGGGCCGGCTCCTTCGGCACCGCCGTGGCCCTTCTCCTCACCCGCACCGGCGTCCGAACGACGCTCCTGTGCCGCACGGCCGAGCAGGCCGAGGAGCTCGACCGCACCCGTGAGAACAAGCGCTATATGGAGGGAGTCGAGCTTCCTCGCGAGCTGAAGGTGCGGGTGTTCGGGGCACGGCAGGATCAGTTCGCCCGGCCGGACCTCGTGTTCCTCGCCGTTCCGTCGAAGGGGCTGGGGGACGCCCTCGACGAATTGCGCCGCCTGGGCGTGTCGTCGAGGGCGGGAATGGTTTCGCTGGCGAAGGGCCTCGTGTCGCCGGAGGGCACCCCGCCCACGCTCGCGCTCGAGGCGGCTTTCGGGAATCAGCGGGTGGCCTGCGTGGGCGGCCCCGCGCACGCGCGCGAGATGGTGGAGGCCGGGGCGGGTCTGGTTGCGGCATCGCGCAACGAGGCGCTCGCGCACCGCATCGCCGAGGTCTTCCAGCGGGCCGGCGTCGTGTGCGAGGTATCCGACGACCCCGTGGGCGTGGAGCTGGCGGGCGTCGCCAAGAACGCCGCCGCCGTGGCGGTGGGAGCCACGCTGGCCCAGGGCCTGAACGCGGCCGGAATGGCCGCGGCCGACATCTTCTCGGAGGTACTGGTCTTCGCGCGCGCGAGCGGGGGCAGCGCGCGCAGCTTCCTGGGCCGGGCGGGCACGGGTGACCTGGTGGCCACCGCGCTGGCGTCGTCTTCGCGCAACCGCAAGGCCGGCGAGCTGCTGGCAGAGGGGGTGCCGGCCGAGAGGATCCCGGACGAGATCGGACAGGCGGTGGAGGCGCTCGAGACCGTGCGGTTGCTGGCGCACGCGATCGGGCGCGAGGGCCTCGAGGCGCCGGTGCTCTCGGCGCTCGCGCGGCTGATCGAGGGGACCATGCCGCTCGAGGACTGGATCGGCCTCGTGCGGGCCAGCCAGCCGCCGCCGGCGCGCTTTCGGCGCTCGCGCCGCTTCTGGCTCCGGCTCCGCGGGCTGTTCACCAGGCGGCGGCTAGACTCGAACTCGAGATGAAGCAAGGCATCCATCCCGAGTACGTGCCGTCCCACGTGCGCTGCACCTGCGGCAACGAGTTCTGGACCCGCTCCACCAAGCCGGAGATGCACGTGGAGATCTGCTCCAACTGCCACCCCTTCTACACGGGCAAGCAGAAGCTCGTGGATACGGGCGGGCGCGTCGAGCGCTTCCGCCGCCGGGCCGCCCGCAGCCGCGGCTGATAGCCGCAACTCCGAGCCCTCAGACCTGTTCACTTTCCGCATGCTGCGCGGATTTCCAGCGGTCGCCCTGGTAGCCGTTGGCTTCCTGCCCGGGCCCGGCCAACCCGTGGCCGCGCCGGCGCC
>DATACN010000049.1:0-9263 GCA_036258995.1 Thermoleophilaceae bacterium
GCTGGCCTTCGCCCTGATCACCCGGCGGCGGTTCGGCTGGGCAGCGGCGAGCCTCGCCGGGGCGGTCCTGCTGAAGCAGTTCGCGCTCGTGGCGCTGCCCTTCGCCGCCCTGATGCTGGCTCAGGCCGGGGCCACGCGAGCCGAGCTGAAGCGCGCCGCGGCGGCCTTCGGCGGAGTG
The DNA here is from genome assembly GCA_036258995.1 of Thermoleophilaceae bacterium. Classification (GTDB taxonomy): domain Bacteria; phylum Actinomycetota; class Thermoleophilia; order Solirubrobacterales; family Thermoleophilaceae; genus DATACN01. Next base: position 179 of record DATACN010000049.1, read on the forward strand.
CTCGCCGTGGCCGTGCTGCCGTTCCTGGCCTGGGACCCCGTCGCCTTCTGGGAGGACACCGTGACCTACGGGGCGGGCACCTACAAGATCGTGGGCTACGGGCTGTCGGCGATCCTCGTTCGGCTGGGGATCCTCGACGACCGCGAGGGGGCCTACCCATTCGCGCTGCTCGCGCTGCTCACCTGGGTGCCGCTGACCGCCTGGCTGCTGCTGGCTCAGCGACGCGCCGGCGAGCTCTGGCTCGGCGCGGCGGGCTTCACGATCTCGATCCTGTGGCTGCTCTTCATCGGCCGCACCTTCAACAACTACTACCTGGTGTGGCCGCTCACCGGCGCTGCCGCCGCCGCTCTGACTGCCGCTGCCTTCGGGCCGCTCGCGGCTCCATGGCGTAGAAGAACGAGCGACCCGTGACGTAGATCCGCTCGCGGTCGGCGACCACCGGGTTGGCGTACTTGCCGTTCCCGAAGCGCCACACCTGGCGGCCGTTGCGCGCGTTCAGCGCGTAGACGCCGTCCGGGCCGCGCTTGACGGCCCGCGAGGCCTCCGACCCGCACGAGGAGCAGGTCGCGTAGTAGACGAGGCCGTTCATGACCGTGGCGGCCGCGTGCACCGCGCCCGGCGCCGTGATCCGCCACTTCACGTCGCCGGTGGCCGCGTCCAGCGAGTAGAAGAAGCCGTCGTAGGTGCCGACGAACACCCGCCGTCGCCAGACCGCGGCTGCACCGTAGACGTAGGTGCCAAGCGGCCGCGCCCACAGCAGGCGGCCGGTCCGGGCGCCGTAGACATACATGGTCCCGTCGGTATTGCCTATGAAGACGCGCCCATATGCCACCGTGGGAGTGGCGTAGAAGAACTCGCCTGTGGGGGCCCGCGCGGTCCAGCGCTGGCGCCCGGTGCGGGCGTCGATCGCGTAGATGGAGCCCGCATTGGTGCCGAAGTAGACCGTCCCCTTCCAGTACGCCCCTGCGGTGTTCACCTGCTCGTCGGCCGGAGCGCGCCAGATGACCTTGCCGTTGCGCGCGTTGAGCGCGTAGATGCCGTGGTCCCAGGTGCCGACGAACAGCCGGTTGCGGACCAGCAGCGGCGAGGACTCCACCGGCGTGCGGTTCCACTGCCAGCGCCGCCTGCCGGTGTCGGCGTCCCAGGCGACCACGTAGCCGGTGGCCCCGGGCCGCTCCGGCGGGCAGGGCACGTGGTCCATCACCGCCTGGTAGACGAGGCCCTTGCCGAGCGTGGGTGAAGCCGCGTGACACCGCCCGGTGTTCTTTCGCCAGGCGACCTTGCCGGTCTTCGCGTTGAGCGCGAAGAAGAGCCCCTTCTGCTGGGCGACGTAGGCGCGGCCGTAGCCGATCGAGCCGGGGAACTCGACCGTGTCCTTCGCGTCGATCTGCCACAGCCGGCGGTAGGGAGGGCGGTGGCGGTACGGGCTCACGTGGGTGCGCTGGTTGTCGTACGAGTAGGTCGGCCAGGGGGTTTCGTCGGCGGGCTTCGGCTTGGGCGCCGGCTCCTCCGTGGTGATGAACTCCTCGCTGGCCGAGCCGCGCTTCTCCGGCGGCTCGGGATCGTCGAGATAGGCGTACGCACCCAGCGCGACCGCGATTGCGAGCACGCCGAGCACGCCGCCGACCAGAAGGCGGCGTCGGTTCACGGGCCGAAGAATGGCAAGTCGGGCGGTCCTTCGCAGTAAGCGCGGTAGGAAGCCCCTGGTCGCCCGCTACCGCGCTAGCAGGCGCCAGATGCGCCGGGTGGCCCGCGGCACCTCCACCCCCAGGCGGCCCGGCGCCAGCTCGCGGCCCCACTGGGGCGTACCGGACCTGATCACGATGCCGCGTCCCAGGCGGTAGCCGACGAAGGCCGGCTCGCCGGGGTCTCGACCCGCCGAGCTGAGCAGCTCGCCGCCTGACGGCAGCGCCTCGCTGCGCTCGAAGACGGTGAACTCGCCGACGAACCGGTCGGCCGCGCCGAACAGGCCCAGCTCGTCCTCCTCGACCACGAGCGGCGCTCCGGTGGTGCGCAGCAGCTCGCGGGTCCGCTCGCCGAAGAGGTCTTCCGGACGCGGCGGTCCCGCCGTCGTCGCCCGTCCTCCGTCCAGCCTGACCGGGCGCCGGAATGCGGCGGCGCCGAACGAGGCCACGCGGCCGCCCCCCTCGACATAGCGGCGCAGGCGGCGCTCGAGCGGCCCCGGCAGCCAGCGGGCGCTTCCGGCGAAGGCCACGCCGGGCGCGTTGCCGAGGGCAGGCCCCCGCCCGGAGGCCAGGGCCACGTCGGTGGTCAGGTCGTAGGCGAGCCGCGCCCGCTCCAGGAACGCGAGCAGCGGCAGCGTCTGCCCGGTGAACGCCGGCGGCAGGCGGCCCCCCACGAGCGGCCTGTTCAGCACCACGCGGCCGGGGCGGTCGAGGGTGTCCGCGAAGCCGTCGAGGTCGTCGTCGACCGGGTTGCGGCCCTGCCATGTCAACGCCGGCAGCACCACGAGCGGCCGCGGCCGGGCGATGGCCGCGCGCGTCTGCGGCAGCCCCGCCACCGCGACCGGCCAGCGCGCGCTCCTGCGGCCGGCCCGCACCCGCACCAGGTAGACGCCGGTGCGCGCCCGTCTGGGGATGCGGACCCGGAAGGATCCGCCGATGCGCCCGCCGCGGCGCAGGACGCGCGGGGAGCCCACGCGGCTGAGTGCGAAGTCCAGGCTGCGGGCGAACGGGCCCAGCTCGAGCCTCGCCACCGATCCCGCCGTGACCACCCCGAGAGGCCCGGTCAGCGTCATCCGCCGAACGGAGACTCCGGTGCCGGGGCGGGCCAGCCGCGGGGTCGGGATGTCCGTCGGCGCCACGGCCACGTTGCCCGCCGCATCGCGCACGGTCACGGTGAAGGCGTAGTCGCCCGGCTCCGCGATGCGGCCGCGCAGGCGCCCGTCCCACAAAGCGCTGCGCGTCTCGTCGCCGCGGAAGCGGAACACCACCCTGGGCGGGCCGCCGTCGGTGCGGAAGATGCGGAACTCCGGGAACTGGTTGCGCGGGCCCCGGTACCGGATGCGCACGCGCGGCCGCTGCCCCGGCTCGCCAGGCGCTATCACGCCCGGCCGGGCCGAGGACAGCGTCACGGGCGGCGGGACCGTGTCCACGGTGACCTTTCGCAGGGAGTCGATGACCCGCCCCTCGTCGCGCCTCACGACCCTCATCGTGTACTCGCCGTCGGGCACGCGCCGGCCGTCGTCGTCGCGGCCGCCCCAGAGGAAGCGGTGCTTGGTGTCCCCCCCGAGCCGGCGGTCGTCCACGATCCGCCGCACCTCCCGGCCCTCGGAGTCCACGATCGAGAAGCTGACCTCGGCAGGCTCGGAGAGATCGAACCCGACTCGCGATACGTCGAAGTAGTCGTCGCCGTTGGGCGATATGTCGGCGGGCTCGGCCGTGAACCGCAACACGAGCGGGAACTCGCTCTTGAGCTGCTGGGTGACGAAGAAGGCCGCGATCGTCGCCACCACGAGCGCTCCGAAGGCGAACCGGACCAGGGGGGCGCTCATGAGGTGGCGCAGGCTAGTGGAGCGCGCGGCGTGCGCCGCGAGCGGCGCGGCCCTCAGAATGTCCTGCGGTGCGGGTCCAACTCGTCGATCCCTCGGGCGACGTCACGCCCTACGACCACGCCCTGGCCGGCGCGCTGGCCAGGCGTGGGGCCGACGTCGAGCTCGTGACGTCGCGCTTCGTACACGGTCCGGTGCCGAGGCCGGCCGGTTACGAGCTGAGCGAGGTGTTCTATCGCCGCGCGAACAGGCACGGCGCCCGAAAGCGCGGCCTGCGCCGCGCGCTCAAGCTGCTCGAGCACGGGCCGGACATGCTGCGCTACCGCAAGCGGGCGGCCGCCGCCGACGTGCGCCACTTCCAGTGGCTCCCGCTCGAGCCGCTCGACCTGGTGCTGCTGCCGGATGCCCGTCCGCGTGTGCTGACCATGCACAACGTGCTCCGGCGAGACGGCAGCGAGCGCCGCACCCGCTGGCTCGCAGAGAGCATGGACGCGGTGGTGGTGCACACGCGCGCGGGCGCGGAGCGACTGGCCGAGCTGGGCGTGCCCGCCGAGCGCGTGCGAGTGATCCCGCACGGCGCGTTCGACCACCTCACGCGACAGGAGCACGAGGCGCCGCTTCCACCCGAGCTCGCCGAGGTCGAGGGGCCGGTCGTGCTCTACTTCGGCACGGTTCGGCCCTACAAGGGCGTCGAGGTGCTGCTGGAGGCCTTCACGGGGATCGAGGGCGCGGAGCTGTGGGTGGTGGGCCACCCGCTCGGGGTGAGCATGGAGCGGCTCTATGCGCTGGCGCGGGTGGCCCGCGGACGCGTGCGCTTCGTCAGCCGCTACGTAACCGACGCCGAGACCCCGGCCTTCCTGCGGCGCGCCGACCTGCTCGTTCTGCCCCATCTGCGGGTCGACCAGTCCGGCGTGCTGTTCGCGGGCCTGGCGTTCGGCAAGCCGATGGTGCTGTCGGACGTGGGCGGGTTTGCCGAGGTCGCCGCGGACCACGGCGCGGGCCGCGCGGTGCCGCCCGGAGATCCCGCGGCGCTCGCGGCAGCGATCGAGGCGCTGCTGGCCGACCCCGGGGAGCGCCGCGCTCTGGGCGAGCGGGCGGCCGCTGCCGCCGCGGGTCCCTTCTCCTGGGACGGAATCGCCGAGCGCACGCTCGCGCTGTACGAGGAGCTGCGCGGGTGAAGGCCGTGTTCATGGGCAAGTGCAAGCGCTCGGCGACGTCGGCGCTCGCGTGGCTGGTCGACCGGGGCTGCGACATTCCGGCGGTCGTCTGCGCCCCGCCCGACGACCACACCAGGCCCGAGCAGCGGCTCGACCTGGTCGCCCGCGACCGCGGGCTGCCGCTCGTGACCGATGACGACCTCTATGCGGCCATCGCCGATCCCGGCGGATCGCCGCTCGACCTCGAGGGCGTCGACGTGGTGATCTCGTTCCTGTTCTGGAAGCGGATCCGCGAGCCGCTGATCTCGCTGGGCCGCGTGGGCTGCCTGAACTTCCATCCGGCACCGCTGCCCGACATGCGCGGCCTGGGCGGCTACAACGTGGCGATCCTCGAGGGGCGGGGCGACTGGGGCGTCTCGTGCCACTTCGTGGAGGAGACCTTCGACACCGGCGACCTGGTGGCGGTCGACCGCTTCCCGATCGACCCGGACACCGCCACGGCGCTGTCGCTCGACATCGAGAGCCAGGAGCGCCTGCTCGCGTTGTTCGAGCGGGTGATGAGCTTGGCGATGGCGGGCGATGAGCTGCCGCGAACGCCGCAGGGCGAAGGCCGCTACGTGAGCCGCGACGAGCTCGAGGCGCTTCGTCGCGTGCGGCCCGGCGACGACCTCGACCGCAAGCTGCGCGCCTTCTGGTACCCGCCCTGGCCGGGCGCCGTGCTCGAGGTCGATGGACGGGTGCTCACGCTGGTCGACGAAGGCCTGCTGGCCGACGCCGCGGAGGCCTACCGCGAGGCGGGTCGCATCCCCTAGTCTGGACGCATGAGCGCGCTGGCCTGCGCGAACTGCGGCACCGAGAATCCGGAGGGCGCCCGCTTCTGCATGAGCTGCGGGTCGCCGCTCGCGCGAACCTGCCCGCACTGCGGCGCCGAAGCCCCGCCCGGCGCGCGCTTCTGCACCAGCTGCGGAAACTCGCTCGACGCTCCCGCCGCGCCGCAGCCGGCCGCTCCGTCGCCGGCGCCCACCGCCGCCCCGGCCGCCGACGAGCGCCGGCGCGTCACCGTGCTCTTCGCCGACCTGTCCGGCTACACGGCCGTGGCGGAGAGGATGGACCCCGAGGCCGTGAAGGCGCTGGTCGACGGCGCCCTGCGGCGTCTCGGTGAGGAGGTCGAGCGCTTCGGCGGCACCGTCGACAAGTACATCGGCGACAACGTGATGGCGATCTTCGGCGCGCCGATCGCGCACGAGGACGATGCCGAGCGGGCCGTGCGGGCCGGCCTCGGGATGCAGGAGGCGATGGGCGAGATCAACGACGAGCTGCCGCCCGGCGTCGACTTCCAGCTGCGGGTGGGCATCAACACCGGCGAGGTCCTGGCAGGCGCGGTCGGAGCGAGCTACACCGTGGTGGGCGACACGGTCAACGTCGCGGCGCGCCTCCAGAGCGCCGCACGGCCCGGCAGCGTCACTGTCGGCGAGCAGACCATGCGCGCCACCAGGCAGGCGGTCGCCTACGAAGCGCTCGCGCCGCTAGCGCTGAAGGGAAAGTCGGAGCGGGTTCCGGCCTGGGAGGCGGCCCGCATCACGGAGCCCCTTCCGGTGGGCCGCGCCGAGCCGGCCCGTGAGGCTCCGCTCGTGGGTCGCGACTACGAGCTCTCGACCCTCGAGTCGCGCTTCGAGCGGGTGCTTGCCGAGGGCCGCCCGCAGCTCGTGACCCTGATCGGCGAGGCGGGGGTCGGCAAGTCGCGCCTGCTGCGCGAGTTCGAGCGGCGGCTCGAGGCGGGCGACTCGGGCGCCTACCTCAGCACCGGGCGCTGCCTGCCATACGGCGCAGGTGTCGTCTACTGGGCCCTGGCCGAGATCCTGCGCGCCGAGTGCGGCATCGTCGAGACGGACTCGTCGGAGGAAGCCTGGCGCAAGCTCTGCAACTTCATCGACCGGGTCCTGGGGTCGGAGGGCGCGCCCGGCGCGGAGGCCCGCGAGCGCAAGGCCGCGCTGATCGGCCGCTCGCTGGGCATGGACGTGCCGCCCGAGCTGGCCGCGGTCGAGGGGGACGATCCCGAGCGCGTGCGCGAGGCGTTCTTCTCGGCGCTGCGGCAGGGCATCGAGGCCCTGGCCCGCAAGCACCCGCTCGTCCTCGCCTTCGAGGACATCCACTGGGCCGACGCGGGCATGCTCGACGCGATCGAGCACCTGGCCCGCTGGGTGCGCGCCCCGCTCATGCTGCTCTGCCTGGCCCGCGACGAGCTGCTCGAGATCCGGCCGGACTTCGGCGGCGGCCGGCGCAACTCGACGAGGCTGTTCCTCGAGCCGCTGGCCCCGGCCGACACGGGCGACCTGGTGAGCGCACTGCTGCCCGAGCAGGAGCGGGTCGAGGAGGAGATGATCTCGACTGTCGTGGAGCGGTCGGGCGGCAACCCGCTGTTCGTCGAGGAGATCGTGCGGCGCCTCGCCGAGGACGGAGGCGACCGGCCGGCCGAGCTGCCCGACACCGTGCAGGGCGTGCTCGCCGCCCGCCTCGACGCGCTCGACCCCTTCGAGCGCAGGCTGGTGCAGCAGGCCGCGGTGGTGGGACGCACGTTCTGGGAGGGATCGCTGGCGAGCGTCGCACAGGAGGAGGGCCGCGACCTGACGAGCGCCCTCGTGTCGCTCCAGGACAAGGACATCCTCGCGCCCAGCGCGGAGGGACGCCTGGCGGGCGAGCGCGAGCTGGCCTTCAAGCACGTGCTGATTCGCGACGTGGCCTACGGGATGCTGCCCAAGGCGGTGCGCTCCCGAAAGCACTTCGAGGTAGGGAGCTTCATCGAGCAGCGGGCGGGCGACCGCGCCGACGAGGTGGCGCCGCTCCTGGCCGAGCACTATGGACGCGCCGCCTCGCTGGGACGCGAGGGTGGGGTGCCTCCCGACGAGCTGCGGGAGATGCTGGAGCGCGCTGTGCGCTTCCTCGAGGAGGCCGGCGACGCGGCCAGCCTGCTGTTCTCGAACGCCGAGGCGGCCTCGCACTACCGCCACGCCAGCGAGCTGGCCGCCGAGGGCGATCCGGCCGTGCTGGCCCGAGTGGGCGAGAAGCTCGGCGGCGTCGCGCTGCGACTGGGGCGGGTGGACCAGGCGATCGAGGTCTGGCAGGAGTGCCTCGACTACCACCGCGGCCAGGAGGTGCTCGACCGGGTGGCAGACCTGCACCGCAAGATCGGCTACGCCCTCTCGCAGAAGGGTGACCGCACCGCCGCGATCGAGCACTACCAGAAGGGCATCAACCTGCTCAAGGACGGCGAGCCGCGCATCGAGCTGGTCCGGCTCTACGAGGAGGCCGCCTGGCTGTACCTGCACACCGGCGACAACATGCTGGCCATCTACGCCTCCGAGAAGGCCCTGCGCCTGGCCGAGCGGCTCGGAGAGGACCGCGCGGCGAGTCGCGCGCACGGCATCTTCGGCCGCGTCTTCGGGCGCATCGGCGACAACCAGAAGGCCCGTGAGAACCTCGAGCGCGCGGTGGACCTGGCCCGCGGCGCGGAGCCCGGCGAGACCATCCTCGCCCTGGCCGCGCTGGGCCGCCACCTCGAGACCTCCGAGGCCGACGTGGCCGGCGCCCTGGCCGCCTACGAGGAGGCGCTAGAGATGGCCGAGCGGACCGGCAACCTGCCGGCCCAGGTCGAGCTGCAGTCCGCCCTGGCCCAGCTCGCCGCCTACCGCGCCGACTGGGGCCGGGCCGCCACCGCGGCGGCTGCCAGTGCCGAGCTGGCCGAGCGGGAGGGCCTCGAGGGGAAGCTCGGCCTCCCCTACGCGCTCCAGGCGCTGCTGCTGTGGCGCAGCGGCGACCTCCACGAGGCGATCCAGCTCTACCGGCGGGCCCACGAGCTGGCCGAGCGGGTGGGGTGGTCGGAGCTCGCCTTCCAGACCCTGTACGGCCTCGCGCTCACCCAGCGCGACTGCGGCGACCTGAGCGGCGCCAAGGCGACCCTCGATGCGGCCGTCGACGTCTGCGAGCGCTCCGGGCTGATCGCGCAGTCGATCCAGGCAACCGGTACCCGTGCGGTGGTCCTGGCGCTGGCCGGCCGGCGCGAGCAGGCGAGCGAGTCCGCCGCGGAGACAGCCAAGCTCGCGGAGCGGATCCACTATCCACTGGGCCGCGCGGCCGCGCTCGAGGCCCGGGGGGCCGCGGCAGCCGACCCCGAGGAGGGCGCCGCCCTGCTGCTCGAGGCCGAAGCCGCCTGGGCCGAGCTGGAGCGCCCGCTCGAGGCGACGCGCTGCCGGCTGCTCGCCGGCCGCGCCCTCGCCGGCCATGACGCGCAGCGCTCGCGCGAGCTGCTCGAGGGCGCGGCGGCCGAGTCGGAGCGCCTGGGAGTGGCGCACCTGGCCGAGCACGCCCGCGAGCTGGCCGCGACGGCCTAGCCGCGGCCGCCGGCGAGCGCCGCGCCGGC
>DATACN010000050.1:0-3567 GCA_036258995.1 Thermoleophilaceae bacterium
CACGCTCGAGCTGGTCGAGGGCGAGCGTGCCCCAGGAGCAGGGGGCGTTCGCGACCCGGATCTCCCCCGTCATGGTCCGCCCTCGCTCACAGGTACGAGCGCTCGCGCGCCCGCATCGCCTCCCAGGCCGCGCGGGCCGCGGCGGTCGCCTCTATCTCGCTCACCTCGGCGACCGGCACGTCCCACCAGCTCTCGTAGCTCGGGACGCCGGCGTAGCGGTCGACCTCGATGTGCACGACGACGACGCCGTCCGCGGCGCGGCCCTCGTCGAGCGCCGCCCGCAGCTCGGGGATCGTCCGCGCCCGCAGCACGCGGGCGCCGAGCGACTCGGCGTTCGCCGCCAGGTCGATCGGCAGCTTCTCCGGGATCGCGCCGTCGTCGGTCGGCGGCGACCCGTTGGCCGACCGCCGGTAGTGGGTCCCGAACCCGGCCGAGCCGACCGACCGCGACAGCGCGCCGATCGACGCGTAGCCGTGGTTGTCGACGAGCACCACGACGAGCTTGACGCCCTCGGCCACCGCGGTCACGAGGTCGCCGGGCAGCATCAGGCACGAGCCGTCGCCGATCATGACGAACACCTCGCGCTCGGGCGCCGCCAGCTTGACGCCCATCCCACCCGGCAGCTCGTAGCCCATGCACGAGTAGCCGTACTCCACGTGGTAGCTCTTGGGGTTGCGCGCCCTCCACAGCTTGTGCAGGTCGCCGGGCATCGAGCCCGCGGCGCAGACCACCACGTCCTGCGGCCCGGCGGCCTCGCAGACAGCCCCGATCACCTCGCTCTGCGCCGGGGGTGGCCCGTGGCCCAGGCCGTAAAGCCGCTCGAGCTCTCGATCCCACTCCTCGACCTGCTCCGCGCACCAGCCACGGTACGAGTCCTCGACTCCGAAGCCCGCGAGCGATCGCCCCAGCGCCTCCAGTCCCTCGCGCGCGTCGCCGACCAGCATCAAGCCCGCGTGCTTGGCCGCGTCGAAGGCGGCCACGTTGAGGTTCACGAAGCGCAACTCCGGGTTCTGGAAGGCGGTCTTGGAGGCGGTCGTGAAGTCCGACCAGCGCGTGCCGACGCCGAGCACCACGTCGGCCTCGCGCGCGGCCCGGTTGGCGCCCGGCGAGCCAGTCACACCCACCGGTCCGAGGTTCTGCGGATGGCCGTGGGGCAGGGAGCCCTTTCCCGCCTGCGTCTCGCAGCACGGCACACCGGTGGCCTCGCAGAGCTCCCGCAGCGCGGCGGTGGCCTCGGAGTAGATGGTGCCGCCGCCCGAGACGATCAGCGGCCGGCTCGAGCCGCGCAGCAGCTCAGCGGCCTCCGCCACCGCCTCGAGGGCCGGCGCCGGGCGGGGGATTCGCCACACCCGCTTGTCGAACAGCTCCTCCGGGAACTCGTGAGCCTCGGCCTGCACGTCCTGCGGAAGCGCCAGGGTCACCGCTCCAGTTTCGGCCTGGTCGGTCAGCACGCGGGCCGCCGACAGCAGCGCCTCCTCGAGCTGCTCGGGCCGGTTCACCCTGGTCCAGTAGCGCGACACCGGCCGGAGGCAGTCGTTCACGGAACTGTCGCCGTCCCAGGACAGCTCGAGGCCCTGGAGCACGGGGTGCGGACCGCGGGTGGCGAACACGTCCCCCGGCAGCAGCAGCACCGGCAGGCGGTTGATCGTCGCCAGCGCCGCGCCGGTGACCAGGTTGGTCGCGCCGGGACCGATCGAGGTCGTGCAGGCGAGCGTGGAGAGCCGGTTGCGCATTCGCGCGAAGCCCGCCGCCACGTGGACCATGGCCTGCTCGTTGCGGCCCTGGTGGAAGGGCAGCGCTCCCTCCTCCTGGAGCGCCTGGCCGACCCCCGCCACGTTGCCGTGGCCGAAGATGCCGAAGCAGCCCTCGACCAGCCTTCGCTGCACCCCGTCGCGCTCGGTCCACTGAGCGCCCAGGAAGCGCACCAACGCCTGCGCCGTGGTCAGGCGCACGCCGCCCATCAGGCCGCTGCGAGCAAGGCCTCGACCTCGCGCTCGGTGGGCATGTCGTCCGCGCACAGCATGCGCGACGCCACTATCGCGCCGGCCGCGTTGGCGAAGCGAAGCGCCCGCTCCAGCTCCCAGCCCGAGACGAGGCCGTGGCACAGCGCGCCGCCGAAGGCGTCCCCGGCGCCCAAGCCGTTCTTGACGTCGACGTCGATGGCCGGCACCTCGATCACCGCGCCCGTGGCCGTGCGCGCGAGCACGCCTTCGCCGCCTCGCTTGACCACTGCCACTTGAACGCCCGCGTCGATGAGCGCCGCCGAGGCCTCTAGCGGGTCCGGCCGGCCGGTGGCCATCTCGGCCTCCTCGGTGTTGCCGACCACGACCGTGGCGTGCCGAACGGCCTCGCCCGCCATCCGCCGGGCCTCCTCCTCGGACTCCCACAGGGCCGGCCGGTGGTCGAGGTCGTGCACGGTGATGCGCCCGTGCTCGGCGAACCGCGCCGAGCGCGAGCGGGCAGCCAGCGCCGCGAGCGTCGCGGTTCGGGAAGGCTCGCCGGACAGCCCCGTGCCCGTCGTCCAGAACAGCTCGCAGTCGACGATCTGCTCGATCGGCAGGTCGTCGTAGCCCAGTGTCATGTCAGGGGCCTTGGGGTGACGGTAGAAGAGGATCGGGAAGTAGTCGGGCGGGTGGATCTCGCAGAAGGCCAGCGGGGTCCGCAGCGACGAGTCGGTGGAGACGAACCGCGGGTCCACGCCGAACTCTCGCAGCGAGCGCCGCACGTACTCGCCGAAGGGGTCGTCGCCGACCTTCGTTATCACGGTGGCTCTGGTGCCGAGCCGCGCAGTGGCGACCGCGACGTTCGCGGCGCTCCCGCCGAGCGACTTGGTGAAGCTGCGCACGTCCGGGAGCTCGACGCCGATCTGCTGCGGATAGAGGTCGACGCTCACCCGCCCGACGGTGATCACGTCGAAGCTCGCCATTCGGGGGTCAGCCCTGAGGCCGCTCCTCGCCCGTGTCCTCCTCGAGCTGCTCCTCGAGTCGCTCGAACTCCTCGCCGCCGGCCATCATCGTCTCCAGCTCGTCGCGCTTGATCTCGTTCTTGGGGAAGGTTCCCATGCTCTGCCCGCGATTCAACACCGTGAACTTGTCGCCCACGGGGTAGGCGTGGTGGACGTTGTGGCTGATGAAGATCACGGCCAGGCCACGCTCGCGGGCCTGGACGATGTAGCGCAGCACCGTGCCCGCCTCTTTGACTCCGAGGGCGGAGGTCGGCTCGTCGAGAATCAGCACCTTCGCCCCGAAGTAGACGGCGCGCGCGATCGCCAGCGACTGGCGCTCGCCGCCCGAGAGCGTGCCGACGGGCTGGGAGGGGTCGCGGATGTCGATCCCGATCCTGTGCATCTCCTCGCGCGTCACGCTGTCCGCCTGCCCCGTGTCGAACAGCTTGACCGGCCCGAGCGAGCGCGCCGGCTCCTTTCCGAGGAAGAAGTTGCGCGAGATCGAGAGCAGCGGGATCGTCGCCAGATCCTGGTAGACGGTGCCGATGCCCGCCTCGAGCGCGTCGCGCGGGGAGCCGAAGCTGACCTCCTCGTCGTCGACGAGCAGCGCGCCCTGGTCGGGC
>DATACN010000051.1:0-2582 GCA_036258995.1 Thermoleophilaceae bacterium
GGTTCCTCGACCGGTGGTTCCTCGACCGGTGGCTCCTCGACGGGTGGCTCCTCGGCAGGCGGCTCCTCGACCGGTGGCTCCTCGACGGGCAGCACCTCGACGGGCGGTTCCTCGACTGGTGGGACCCCGACAGGCAATACCTCGACAGGCAGCCCCTCGACAGGCAGCACCTCGAGGGGCGGCGGCATGTGCACGGGCGGTGCCTGGACGTTCGGCGGCTGCGGCTTCGGCTGCTTGGGCGGCTCGCGCCCCGGCGGCTCAGGTCGGCCTGCCGGGGGGGACACTCCAGGTCCATTGCCGATCGGGCCCGGCTGGCCCCGGTCGCGCCGCGCGGCCGGCCCGTTCCGGATCTTGCCGTCCCCGCCCGCGCGCGCGTCGTGATAGGCGACCACGTGTGATGAGTCGCGAGGAGCCGCCCTCTCGACCCCGTCGGTTGCCGACGCAGCCTGACCACCCAATGCGGCGCCGGACAGGGCCGCGGCTCCCATGGCGAGAGCGCCTTGAGCGAGTGGAGTCGCCCCGGCCCCATGGAACAGCCTGCCAGCCAGAGTCCCAAGCCTCTGCGGCGCGGTCACGATGAACGCCGACCAGGCCACTGACCGCTTCCCGGAGTAGTACCGCCGGAAGGCCGCCACCGCCACCGGATCGAGCTGCGAACCGGCTTCCTTCGTAAGGATGTCGAGGGCCTTCTTGTGCTTGCACGCGCTGCGGTAAGAGCGGCTCGACGTGATGGCGTCGAATGTGTCGGCCACCGAGATGATCCTTGCTCCGAGGGGTATCTCGTTCCCAGCCAGTCCGTCCGGGTACCCCGTGCCGTCCAGCCGCTCGTGGTGATGTCGGACCATCGCCGTGATCGCGGGATCCTCGGTCTCGGCCAGCATCTCGGCGCCATCCGCGGGGTGGCGCTTGACGATCTCGAACTCCTCGTCGGTGAGCCTGCCCGGCTTGTTGAGGACCTCTCGCGGCGTGTGCATCTTGCCCACGTCGTGCACCGCGGCGGCGAGCCGGACCTTCGCGACGTCCTCGGGTGACAGCCCCATCTCGCGGGCGATCCGCTCGGAGTGGCGTGTTACCCGGCGCGAGTGGCCATGGGTGTACGCATCCCTGGCTTCGAGCAGGGTGCTCAGCTCTTTCAGTACTTCGTAACGACGTTCGCGGCCGAGCGCACCGCCGCGGCCATCCTGGACGCCATCCTCGAGCAGCTCCCATGCATGGGCCAAGCGCCTCTCGGCTCGAATCCGTCGCAGCCAGCCCCAGAGCATCAGATCCCCGAAGACGAGATCCCTGGACCCGGGCCGCCTCATCCAGATCGCCGAGCCGACGCTCGCGGCTATGACCGAAAGGGCCATGGCGAGAAGCACGGAGCCGACCACGAGCCAGGGCCGGCCCGCTGTCTCGATCGCCGAGACGGCCAAGGCCGGTAGGACCATGACTACGACCGTCGCCAACACGGCGTGCGGGAGGTAGCGCTTCGCTGATGCCGGACCCTGGGCCATTTACCGGCGTTATCGGCAGAATGTGCGCGCTGATCAAGTGCTTAGAGTGGTTCGAGGAGACCGACCCGGCACTGCGCGCAGCCGGGCGGCCGGCCTAGCTCGTGTGGACGATCAGCACGTCGCAGGGGGCGTGATGGGAGACCTTGTTCGGAACGCTTCCGAGCAGGAAGCGGCGCGCTCCACTTAGCCCCTTGTTGCCGACCACGATCAGGTCGGCGTCCAGCTGCTCGGCGAGGTCGAGTATCGCATCCGCCGGGTCGCCGCTGCGGGCGTGCGGTTCGGCCTCCACGCCGCGCAGCCGCAGCGTGGAACATGCCTCGTCGAGGACGGCGTCGGCCTTCGCATCGCTGGCGATACGCCACTCCGATATCTCTGGGTCGACCGCCCGCCCGGCCTCCACCCGCGCGGCCAGCGGCCTGTAGGCAGTGATGACGTGAACGCGCGCGCCGGTACCCGATGCGAGCTCGGCGGCCCGCTCTACCGCCAGCCTCGCGGTCTCCGAGCCGTCGGTTGCGACGAGCATGGATTCGATCATTCGCCCTCGGGGGCAGCCTAATCTCCCGTCCGGCCCCCGGCTAGCATGGGCCGCTCCATGCTCTCGCTCTACCGCCGCCACCGCCCGCGCAGCTTCGACGAGGTGGTCGGCCAGGAGCACATCGTGCGCACGCTGCGCAACGCGATCGAGCTGGGGAAGGTCCATCACGCCTACCTGTTCGTCGGGTCGCGCGGCACCGGCAAGACGTCCATGGCCAAGCTGCTGGCTTGTGCCCTGAACGCTCAGGGCGGCCCGAAGGCCGACTTCGATCCCGACGACTCCGCCTGCAAGGCGATCCTGGCCGGCACCTCGCTCGACGTCGTCGAGATGGACGCCGCCTCGCACAACTCCGTGGACGACATCCGGGAGCTGCGCGAGAACGTGGCGCTGGCGCCGATGGAGGGGGGCCGCCGCGTCTACATCCTCGACGAGGCGCACATGCTGACCACCCAGGCGTGGAACGCGTTCCTCAAGACGCTCGAGGAGCCGCCGCCGCACGTGGTGTTCGTGCTGGCCACGACCGAGGCGCACAAGGTGCCGGCGACGATCGT
>DATACN010000052.1:0-14563 GCA_036258995.1 Thermoleophilaceae bacterium
GCCGGAGCACCGGCGAAGGTGCTCCGGCGGGTCGAGTACGGGGAGTCCCAGCCCCCCGGCGGGGAGCAGCTAGCCCCTTAGCAGGGGACGATCAGGTGGAACGGCCGGTCCGCCGGGTTGCCGCCGGAGTTCTCGGTGCGCACCGCGACCCCGTTGACGTTGCTCGACAGGGCGCTGGCGCCGATCTCGCCCTGGGGAGGCGCCGCCGCTCCGGCGTCCGCGATGGTGGCCTGGAACACGCAATTGCGCACGTCGCGGTTGAAGATCACCTGGTAGCGGCCCTCGCTCGTGCGGGCGGCCGACACCACGTT
The DNA here is from genome assembly GCA_036258995.1 of Thermoleophilaceae bacterium. GTDB lineage: Bacteria > Actinomycetota > Thermoleophilia > Solirubrobacterales > Thermoleophilaceae > DATACN01. Next base: position 312 of record DATACN010000052.1, read on the forward strand.
CCGGCCGCGGGCGAGCACGCCCGCCGCCGTCACCGAGGCGAACCGGACCTCGCCGTCGGCGACCGAAGCCGACGGGACGGTGCCGAGCGTCGACTCCTTGACGGCGCCGCCGCCCACGCGGTCCCTTCCCATGTCACGGCCGGTCAGGATCCCGTTGCGGACGTCGCGGCTGCGGAGGCTGTTGTTCTTGACCTCCCGGCTGTCGATCGAGCCGGTAGCGAGGCCGTAAGAGACCCCTCCGAGGGCGACGAAGAGAGCGATCATGGCGACCACCATGGCCGGTGACGGCAGAAACCGTCTGAGCATGCGAAGACCTCCTTGCATGGATGGGGGTTACCGCGCTAAACCGCGGCAAAGCCGAAAGTCGCTCAGGAATGCTCCCTCGGTCCCTCAGGTCAATATCTGTACGTAGACCGTGCGCTGGCGCGGTCGGTCGTCGAAGTCAACGAGAACGACCTGCTGCCAGGTACCCGTCTCCAAGGCGCCGTCGCGCAGCGGGATGGTCTCCGAGGGGCCGACGATTGCGGCCCGGATATGGGCGTGCGAGTTCGTGTCGTTGTTGAGGCGGTTGTGCTCGTACCGGCCCTCGCTTGGAATAAGGCGGTCGAGCGTCTCGCGCAGGTCGTGGACGCCACCGGGCTCGTATTCCATTGTCGTGACGGCCGCTGTCGAGCCGGGCACGAAGATCGAGACCAGGCCCTCCTCGACGCCGGCCGACCTGACCACGCCCATCACGCCCTCGGTCAGGTCGATCACGTCGCCGTCGCCCTCGGTCGAGAACCGGAGCTGCCCGGTGTGGACCACCGCTACAGGCTGGGACCGCCGGTGAACGGCTCGCCGGCCTGCTCCAGGACGGCGTGCAGGCGCTCGATCTCATCGGGCGCCATGGTGTACCCGTGCTCCTCCTCCGGGTAGCGGCGCTCGCGCACGTCGTCCACGAACGCCTTGAGCCCACGAACCATCTCCTCGCGAACGTCGGCGTAGCGCTTGACGAAGCGGGCCACGTGCCCGTCGTAGATCCCGAGCAGGTCGTGGAACACCAGCACCTGGCCGTCGGTGGCAGGCCCGGCGCCGATGCCGATCACCGGGATGTCCATGCGGGGCATGATCGCCTCGGCCAGCGCGCTCGGGATGGCCTCGAACACGAGCGAGAAGCAGCCGGCGTCCTGCAGGGCCAGCGCGTCGCGCATCACGGCGAGCCCGCGCTCGGCCGTGCGTCCCTGCGACCGATAGCCGCCGAGGGCGGTGGCGGTCTGGGGCGTCAGGCCCACGTGCCCCATCACCGGGATGCCGGCGTCGACGATGGCCCGGGCGCGCTCGGCCGAGGTGCCGCCGCGCTCGAGCTTGACCGCGTCGCAGCCGGCCTCCTTGACGAAGCGCTGCGCGTTGCGGACGGCCTCCTCGTCGGAGACCTCGTAGGAGCCGAACGGCATGTCGCCGATCAGGAACGGGGTCGACAGCCCGCGACGCACGGCGGCGGCCAGCATCAGCAGCTCGTCGAGGGAGACGGGAACCGTGCTCGGGTACCCGAGCACGGTCATGGCGCCGGAGTCGCCCACCAGCACCAGGTCCACACCGGCCTCCTCGGCGACCTGCGCGCTCGGGTAGTCGTAGGCCGTCACCATCGCGATCGGCTCGCCGAGCGCCTTCTTCTCCGCCAGCCGCGACAGGGTGATGGGCCGGCCCTTGGGTGGGGGTGCGTGTGACATGCCTAGGCGTTCCCTCCGATGATTGTGTTGTCTATGAGGCGGGCCCTTCCCACGCGTGCGGCCACCGCGAGGAGCATCGACCCGTTTACCCGCTGTACGGGTGACAAATCCACGGCCGAGCGCAGCTCCAGGTACTCGGGCTCGATGCCGGCCTCGTCGAGCTCGGCGCGAGCCGCGGCCAGGATGGCCGAGGCGTCGGCCTCGCCCGCGGCCGCCTGCTCCTCGCCGGCCCGCAGCGCCCGCGCCAGCGCCGTCGCCCGCTTGCGCTCGTCGTCCGACAGGTACACGTTGCGCGAGCTGAGCGCCAGCCCGTCGGTGTCGCGGACGGTGGGGCAGACCGTGATCCGCACGGGGATGTCGAGGTCGCGCACGAGCTTGTGGATGACCAGCGCCTGCTGGCCGTCCTTCTGCCCGAAATAGGCGACGGCGGGCTGGACCATGTTGAACAGCTTGACCACGACCGTGGCCACCCCTTCGAAGTGGCCGGGCCCGCGCTGGCCGGGGTCGCCCTCGAGGATCGACGTGATTCCGCCCACCGAGATCGCGGTGTCGAAGCCCTCCGGGTAGACCTCGTCCCGCGGCGGGGCGAACAGCAGGTCGACGCCCTCCGCCTCCGCCAGCTCGGCGTCGCGGGCTTCGTCGCGCGGGTAGGCCTCCAGGTCCTCGCCGGGGCCGAACTGGGCGGGGTTCACGAACAGCGAGACCACAACGACGTCGCACTCCTCGCGCGCCCGGCGCATCAGGGACAGGTGGCCCTCGTGGAAGTAGCCCATGGTCGGCACGAGCCCGATGCTGTGCCCGGACCGCCGCTCGGGGGCGAGCCGCTCCCTGAGCTCGGCTACCGACCTGACCGTCTTCATGCCGGCACCCCGCGGCGCGCGAGCTCCCGGGTTCGCTCCACCAGCTCGTCGAACAGGGCAAGCAGCTCGGGCGCGGTCTCCTCGACCGCGGCCCGCTGGGCCGCCACGGTGGCCTCGTCGCCGCGGGCCACCGGGCCGGTGAGCGCGCGCTCGGGGCCCAGCTCGGCCCAGTTGCGCGCGGTGCGCTCGACGAGTGGCGCGAGGAGCGCGCGCGCCTCGTCGTGCTGGAGCCCGGCGCCGGCCGCGATGCGCTCGGCGGCGGCCTCGAGGGTGATCAGGAAGTTGGAGGCCACCGAGGCCGCCGCGTGGTAGGCGGCCCGGCCGTCGTCGTCGATCTCGAACGCCTGCATCCCGAGGTCGCCGGCTACGCGTCGAGCGAGCCCGAGCGCCTCCGCGCTGGTGCCGGCGATGGCGCAGCCCGCCCCCGCGAATGCCGTTGGGGCCTCGCCGCCGGTGAAGCTCTGGAGCGGATGGAGCCCGAACAGATCCGCCCCGGCGGCTGCCATGACCGACAGCGGAGTCGCTCCGCTGGTGTGGCCCACCAGCGGGGCGGCCCCGGCCACGGCCAGCGCGGCCGCGCCGAGCTCGCCGTCGGGCACGCACAGCACGATCGCCCGGCAGCCGCGCGGCACCTCACCCCGCCGAGCCGGCCCCTCGATCGGGTAGCCGGCCTCGGTCAGCGCGGCGGCCAGGGCGGTGCCCAGCCGGCCCGCGCCCACGACTCCCAGCCGCGGACGGGTCGAGCTGTCTCGGGACGGTTCCATCGGGTGGCGGTCCACTCCTCGGCGGGTAGCAGCCGCGCCCCAAGGATAGTCGCCGTCGGCCTCAGGGCCTACGCTTCGCGTCCATGGGACGACGACCCGCCGCCGAGCGGCGAGAGGAGCTGGTTGCCCTCTACCGGGAGGCCCGCAGCTGCACGCGCTGTCCCCTCTGGCAGAGCCGTACCCAGGTGGTGTTCGGCAACGGCAATGCCGACGCCGACCTCATGTTCGTCGGGGAGGCGCCGGGGTTCCACGAGGATCAGCAGGGCCTCCCGTTCGTGGGCCGGGCCGGCCAGCTCCTGGACGATCTGCTCGCGGGCATCGGCCTGACCCGTGGCGACGTGTTCGTCGCAAACGTGCTGAAGAGCCGCCCGCCGGGCAACCGCGACCCCCAGCCCGACGAGATCGACGCCTGCAAGCCCTACCTGTACAAGCAGGTGGAGCTGATCGAGCCGAAGGTGGTCTGCACGCTGGGCAACTTCGCCACCAAGCTCCTCACCCGTTCGAACCGCGGCATCCGAAGCGTCCACGGCCGCGCGCAGATCCACGAGCTCGGCGGGCGCCGGGTGCGGATCTACCCGCTCTGCCACCCGGCGGCCGCGCTTCGCACCCCGGCGGTCAAGGCCGAGCTGCAGGAGGACTTCTCCCGCCTGCCGGAGCTGCTGGCCGAGCCCGCGCTCGACGAGCCGGCGCCGGAGCCGGTGGCCGTCGCGCCGCCCCAGATGGACCTCTTTCGCTGACCGTCGAGAGCGCCAGTCCCGAGCAGACCGAAGCGGCGGGCGTGGACCTCGCCGCCCGCCTTGGCCCCGGTGACGTGGTGCTTGTGGCGGGCGACCTCGGCAGCGGCAAGACGACCTTCGTGCGGGGCGCCTGCCGCGCGCTCGGCGTCGACGCCCCGGTGACCAGCCCGACCTTCGTCATCGGCCAGGTCTACGTGGGCGACGTCGAGGTGGCCCACCTGGACCTCTACCGGCTCGACTCGCTGGGCGGCGAGGACCCCGCGCTGCTCGAGGACTACCTGACGCCCGAGCGGGTTGGCTTCGTCGAATGGCCCGGCGTGGCCGAGCCCGCCCTGGACCGGGTCACGGCGCGGGTGTGGCTCGAGCACCTGGGCGGCGACCGGCGCCGGATCACCGTGGACTGAGCATCCTCGCCTCGGATGAACGTCCTAGGAATGGACACGTCCACCGACGCGAGCGCCGCGTGCGTGCTGCGCCACGACGGGCAGCACTTCGAGGTCCGGACCGATCCCGGCTCGCGCGCGCACGCGCGCGAGCTCATGCCGGCGGTGGTCGAGGCCATGGACCGCTCGGCGCTCGACTGGGGCGAGCTCGAGGCGATTGCGGTGGGAATCGGACCGGGCGCGTTCACCGGGCTGCGGATCGGCATAGCCACCGCCCGAGCCCTGGCCCGCGCCACCGGGCTGCAGTTGCGCCCGGTGTCGTCGCTCGCCGCGCTCGCGAGGGGCATCGACGCCGAGCCCGCGCTGCCCCTGATCGACGCCCGCCGCGGCGAGCTCTTCGTCGCCCTCTACGACCGTGGCGAGGAGCGCTGGCCCGCCTTCGCCGCGACCCCCGAGGCCGTGGCGGCGCGAGTGGCCGCGGAGGGAACGTCCCCGCTGGCGGCGGGGAACGGGTCAGTACGATTTCGAGGGGTGCTCGAAGCGGCGGGAATCCGGGTCGAGCCGGACGGGTCGCGAGCCCACGAGGTGAGCGCCCTGCACATATGCGAGTTGGCCGCCGGGGTTCCGCCGGCTCCGCCGGAGGCCGTCCTGCCCGACTACCTCCGATTGCCAGACGCAAAGCCTCGCACCGAATGAGCGCGCAGCCCGACATCGACCCCCAGTTCGACATCCGCCGGCTCACGTACGCGGACCTTCCGCAGGTGATCGCCATCGAGCGGCGCGCCTTCCCCACGCCCTGGTCGCTGGCGATGTTCGTGCTCGAGCTCTCCAAGCCGTCCGGCATCTGTCTGGCGGCCGTCTCCGGTGGCCGGATCCTGGGCTACCTCGTCTGCTCGCGATACGACACTGTCTGGCACCTCATGAACGTGGCCGTGGACGACGGCCTGCGGCGGCAGGGGATTGCGAGCGCCCTGATCGAGCGGCTGTTCGAGCTTGCCGACGGCCCCAGCGAGCAGTACACGCTCGAGGTGCGCACCTCGAACGGGCCGGCGATCAAGCTCTACGAGCGGTTCGGGTTCCTCCCCGCGGGCCGCCGCCACGGCTACTACCACGACAACCGCGAGGACGCCCTGATCATGTGGCGCACAGCGCCCGAGCGCGCCACGAGCGCCTGACCTGCGCCGGCGCTTGATCCTCGCCCTCGAAACGAGCTGCGACGACACCTGCGCGGCGGTCGTGTCCGAAGACGGCGAGATCCGCTCGAACGTGGTGGCCTCGCAGGGCCTGCTCCATGCCCGCTACGGCGGCGTGGTTCCCGAGGTGGCCTCGCGCCGGCACCTGGAGCTGGTCGATGCGGTGACCGCCGACGCGCTCGAGCGCGCGGGCGCCACCCTCGACGAGGTCGGCTCGGTTGCCGTGACTCGCGGCCCGGGGCTGATAGGGGCGCTGCTCGTGGGGCTCTCCTCGGCCAAGGCGCTGGCGGCGGCCCGACGGCTGCCGCTGACGGGGGTTGACCACCTGCACGGCCACGTGGTGGCCAGCACCCTGGGTCCCGAGGCGATCGAGCCGCCCTACCTCTGTCTGGTGGCGAGCGGAGGGCATACCTTCCTGGCCCGGGTCGACGAGCCGGCCGAGTATCAGGTGCTCGGCCGGACCCTCGACGACGCCGCCGGGGAGGCCTTCGACAAGGGCGCGCGCCTGCTCGGCCTGGGCTACCCGGGCGGCCCCGAGATAGACCGCCTCGCGCGCAGCGGCGACCCCCGGGCTTTCGACTTCCCGCGCGCGGCGCCCGGAGATCTGGATTTCTCCTTCAGCGGGCTGAAGACGGCGCTGCTGTACGCGATTCGGGAGCTCGGCGACGAGGCGGCCGGTCGCCGGGCGGACCTCGCGGCCTCGTACCAGCGGGCCATCGTGGACGCGCTCGTGGCGCGAACCCGCACGGCGCTCGCGCGCGAGGGCCTGCCCCGTCTGGCCATTGGCGGTGGCGTGGCCGCCAACTCCGAGCTGCGCGAGGCCGTAACCGGCCTCGGGGTACCGACCTGGGTGCCGCCGATGGAGCTGTGCACCGACAACGCGGCCATGATCGCCGGCGCGGCGCGCTTCCTCGAGCCGCTGCCCTATCCCGACTACCTGGCGCTCGACGCCACGGCACGGGCATGACCCGGGTGGTCCTCTACGGCAAGCCGGGCTGCCATCTGTGCGAGGAGGCGAGGCAGGTGGTGGTCGCGGCGCGCGACGAGCGCGGCTTCGATCTCGAGGAGGTCGACGTGACCCTCGACCCCCTCCTGCACGGCCGCTATGGCGAGCGGATCCCGGTCGTCGAGATCGACGGAGACGAGGCGTTCGAGTACCACGTCGATCCGGTTGGCCTTCGCGAACGGCTCGATAGAGTGGCCTCGTGAGGTTCCATGAGCCCGTGGCCGAGCGGGGTGGCGTCGGATTGGAAGGGGACGGCGCCAGGGAGCGCCTCTCGCTGGGCGTTGCCGCGCGCCTGTCGCGTTACCTCCAGGTCCTGACCCAGGCCAAGAAGATGGGCAAGGAGACGATCTCCTCCCAGGAGCTCGCCGACTACACCCACGTCAACTCCACCCAGATCCGCCGCGACCTGTCGGGCTTCGGCAAGTTCGGCAAGCGCGGGGTGGGCTACAACGTCGATTCGCTGGTCTCCCAGATCCGCAAGATCCTGCGGACCACCGGCAAGCACAACATCGCGCTGTTCGGAGCCGGCAACCTGGGCCAGGCCATCGCCGGGTCGGACATCTTCGCCGACCACGGCTTCCGTGTGGTGGCGATCTTCGACACCGACCCGGGCAAGGTCGGGACCTCGGTCGGCGACTCGCTCCAGGTCCGGCCCTACGACGAGCTCGAGCGCGTGGTGGTCGACGAGGAGGTCGTGGTGGGCGTGCTGGCGGTGCCCACCGAGGCCGCCCAGAAGGTCGCCGACGACCTGGTCGACGCAGGCGTGCGCATCATCTTCAACTACTCGGAGGCTCTGTTGCAGGTGCCTCCGGAGGTCACGGTCCACACGTCCAGCCCGGCGGTGGACCTGCTCTACGCGCTCTACTTCTACTTGACCTGAGACGGCCGTCGTGCTCGACATGGCGACAGCCAGGGAGGTCTTCGAGGCCTCCGAGGACTTCACGGTGGGCCTGGAGGAGGAGTTCGCGATCCTCGATCCCGGCGACCTCTCGCTCGCGCACCGTTTCGAGGAGCTCCGCAACGCCGCAGCGGCCGACGAGGTGCTGGCCGAGTCGGTCGCGGGCGAGCTGATCGAATCGGAGATCGAGATCCGCTCCGGCCGGGGCAGCGGATTCGCCGACGCCGTGGAGCGCCAGCGCGAGGCCCGGGCGCGGCTGTTCCGGCTGGCCTCCGAGCGGGGCGCGCGGCTCGGGTGCACCGGCACCCATCCGTGGAGCCCCTGGCAGGAGCAGCGGATCATCGACACCGATCACTACCGGCGGGTCGAGGACGAGCTGCAGTACGTCGCCTGGCGCAACAACACCTTCAGCCTGCACGTGCACGTCGGAATCCGCGGCGCCGGCCGGGCGGTGGCAGTCTGCGACCGGCTGCGGCCCGTGCTGCCGGAGCTGCTGTCGATCTCCGCGAACTCCCCATTCCTCGACGGCCGCGACTCGGGCCTGCATTCGGCCCGGTCCCAGATCTTCACCAAGAGCTTCCCGCGCTGCGGGATCCCGGACGCCTTCGGGAGCTGGCCGGAGTACGCCGCCTACGTCGAGTTCCTGCTACGGACGAGGTCGATCGTCGAGGCCACGCAGCTGTGGTGGAGCGTGCGCCCCCACCACGTCTTCGGCACCGTCGAGGTGCGGATCTGCGACGCCCAGAGCCGCGCCGAGGATTCCACGGCGCTCGCGGGGCTGATCGTCGCCTGCGTGGCCCAGGCAGCCATCGACCACGACGACGGCGTCGGCCACGAGCCCCCGCCGCGCAGGTTCATCGAGGAGAACTTCTGGCGCGCGATCCGGTACGGCCTCGATGGGAAGCTGATCGACCTCGAGCGGGCGGAGGAGTTCCCCGCCGCCGCGGCGCCCGATCGGCTGCTCGCCTGGACGGCGCCCGCGCGCGCGGCGCTGGGCATCGACGGTGTCCCGGCCGAGGAGAACGGCGCCCAGCGCCAGCGGCGCGCCCTCGCGGAGGGCGGCTCGCTCGAGGAGATCTTCGGCGCGGAGGTGGCGCTGACGCAGGACAGCTACGCGGAAAGGGTGCGAACGTGACCGAGCCCACCGAGGAACAGATTCTCGAGCAGCTCAAGAACCTCAAGATCGATGACGTGCTCCTGCAAACCGTGGTCACGGTGATCAACCTGACCGGTCGCAAGCTCACCGTCGAGGAGGAGAAGGACGTCGAGCAGGCGCGCAAGGGCATCGAGGCCGCTCGGGCTCTCCTGCCGCTGCTTCCGGAGGAGGGCATCCAGCCGGTGAAGGACGCCCTCTCACAGCTTCAGATGCTCTACGTGCGCGAGACCCAGGGCGGGTCGGAGCCGGCGGAGCCGGAGCCGCCGCCGAAGCCCAAGGTCGACATATGGACCCCGCCGGGGACGCAGACGTAGTCGGCATCTTCGGCGGGTCGGGCTTCTACAGCTTCCTCGACGACGTCGAGGAGGTGGCGGTCGACACCCCGTACGGACCGCCCTCGGCCCGGATCCGGATAGGGGAGATCGAGGGCAGGCGGGTGGCCTTCATGCCCCGCCACGGCGACGAGCACACCTTGCCGCCGCACCGGATCAACTACCGGGCCAACGTGTGGGCGATGCGCCAGGTGGGTGTTCGGCGCATCGTCGGTCCCTCCGCCTGCGGCTCGCTCAAACCCGAGCTCGCGCCGGGCACCTTCGTGATCTGCGACCAGTTCGTGGACCGCACGGCGGGCCGCGAGAGCACCTATTACGACGGGCCTCAGACCACCCACGTGTCGGCCGCCGACCCGTACTGCGCCGACCTGGGGCGGATCCTCGCCGAGGCGGGCGACGAGCGGGTAGTGCTCGGCGGCACGGTCGTCGTGGTGCAGGGCCCCCGCTTCTCGACCCGGGCGGAGTCGCGCTGGTACTCCGAGGCCGGCTGGGACGTGGTGAACATGACCCAGTACCCCGAGGCGTGGCTCGCGCGGGAGCTGGCCCTCTGCTACGCGAACGTCTCGCTCGTAACGGATTACGACGTAGGGCTCGAAGGCATGGAGCCGGTCTCAGCGGATGCCGCTTTCGAGGTCTTCCGCGGGAATCTGGATAGACTGCGCGCGCTCTTGTTCCGGGCCGTCCCCAAGATCGGCCCGCAGCCGGACGATACGTGTGCCAGGGCTTTGGACAGCGCGGTCGTCCCACACTGACTGACCGATTTACGGAGGCCCTTTCTCTTGACCGACTTCCTGACCGACTACGGGATCATCGTCGCGCTCGTCTGCGCCGCGGCGTCCGTGGTCTACGGCGTCACCACTTCACGCTGGCTGCTGGCCAAGTCACCCGGCAACGAGGAGATGCAGGGCATCTCGCGGGCAGTCCAGGAAGGCGCCTGGGCCTACCTGACCCGCCAGTACACGATCATCGGCGGCGTCGGGATCGTGGTGGCGATCGTGCTGGCGGTGGCGCTCGACCTGACCACAGCGATCGGCTTCGTGATCGGGGGAGCCTTCTCGGGCGCGGCCGGCTTCATCGGGATGATGGTCTCCGTGCGCGCGAACGCCCGCGTGGCCGAGGAGGCCCGCAACGGGGTGTCCCCGGCACTCGAAGTGGCGTTCAAGGGCGGCGCCGTGACGGGGCTGCTCGTGGCCGGGCTCGCCCTGCTTGGCGTGGCGGGTTACTACGGGGTCCTGCTCATCACGGGGGAAGAGGAGCGCGAGGCGATCGACGCGCTCGTCGGCCTCGGCTTCGGGGGCTCCCTGATCTCGGTGTTCGCCCGTCTGGGCGGCGGCATCTTCACGAAGGCCGCCGACGTGGGGGCCGACCTGGTGGGCAAGATCGAAGCCGGCATCCCCGAAGACGACCCGCGCAACCCGGCCGTGATCGCCGACAACGTGGGCGACAACGTCGGTGACTGCGCAGGGATGGCCGCCGACCTGTTCGAGACCTACGCGGTGACCGCGGTGGCCGTGATGCTGCTCGGCGTGCTCACCTTCGACGACATCGGTGCCGTGGGCGTCTACCCGCTCGTGATCGGTGGCGTGTCGCTGGTGGCGTCGATAGTCGGGACATACGCCGTGCGCAGCCGCTCCGGCAACGTCGAGCGGGCGCTCTACCAGGGCCTGATCGTGTCCGGCGTGATCGCGGCGCTCGCATTCCTGCCGATCACCCTGTGGCTGATGGACGACCTCGCATACAAGGAGGGGGTCTCCCAGCTCCTTACGGCCGACGGCGGCGTGCCGAGCGGCATGGATCTCTGGATCTGCACGCTGATCGGGATCGCCGTGACCGCCGGTCTGTTCGTCATCACCGACTACTACACGTCGACGCGCTTCCGGCCGGTGCGCACGACTGCCCGCGCGTCCCAGACCGGCCACGCCACGAACATCATCCAGGGGCTTGCCCAGGGCTTCCAGTCCACGGCCGCCCCGGCCATCCTGATCGTGCTCGGCATCCTGTTCGCGAACGAGCTCGGCGGCATCTACGGCATCGGCGTCGCAGTGATGGCGCAGCTCTCGCTGACAGGCCTGATCGTCGCCCTCGACGCCTTTGGCCCCATCACCGACAACGCCGGAGGGATTGCGGAGATGGCCGACCTGCCCGAGGACGTGCGCAACGTGACCGATCCTCTCGATGCGGTCGGCAACACCACCAAGGCGGTCACAAAGGGATACGCGATCGGCTCGGCCGTTCTCGCCGCCCTGGTGCTGTTCGCGGCCTTCATCGAGGAGCTGCGTGAGGAGGCCGCGGCGGAGGGCGAGCGCGTGGCGAGCTTCAACATCTCCGAGCCCGAGGTGCTGATCGGCCTGGTGCTCGGCGGGATGATGGTCTATCTCTTCGCCGCCCTGGCCATCGAGGCCGTCGGCCGCGCGGGCGGCGGCGTTGTCGAGGAGGTGCGCCGCCAGTTCCGGGAGAAGCCGGGGATCATGGATCGCACCGAGAAACCCGACTATGCCCGGGCGGTGTCGATCGTCACCGCCGCCGCGCAAAAGGAGATGATCGCCCCGGCACTGATCCCGATCGTGGTCACCGTCGTGGTCGGCCTGCTCTCCGCTCAGGCCCTCGGCGGCCTGCTGATCGGGGTCATCGTGGTGGGCTTCTTCGCCGCGGTCTCGATGACCGCCGGCGGCGGCGCCTGGGACAACGCGAAGAAGCTGATCGAGGACGGCGAGTTCGGCGGCAAGGGCTCCGAGGCCCACGCGGCCGCCGTGACCGGCGATACGGTGGGAGACCCCTACAAGGACACCGCCGGCCCGGCGATCAACCCGATGATCAAGGTCGCCAACATCGTGGCGCTGCTGATCATCCCGTTCCTGGTCTAGGGCGGATCGCCGCCGTCAGCGTGCCGGCTGTGCCTCGAGCCAGCGCTCCGCCGCCGCGCTCGCCTGGTCCACTGCCGCATCCGGCGTGGCCCCCTGCTCGCGCAGGGTGCGCCACACCTCGAGGTCGGTGAGCGCTCTCACGGACGCGACCGAGGAGCTGTCCGGGTGCAGCGGGCGCAGCGCCTCGGAAACGAGGGCGTCGAAGGTGTTCTCGAGCTCTTCCATCGACTCGTTGACGATCGGCACGTTCTTGCGCTCGCGGCGCCCGGTCGCGATGCCGTCCCCTCCGCGCTCGTAGACGCCGAAGAACGTCTCGACCAGGCGGCGGATGCGCTCGTTCTCCGACGAGGCGCCGGCGAAGACTTCGGGAGCCCGGTCGGCCGGCGGAAGCTGCAGGCTCTCCATGAGGTGCTGGCCGCAGCTTCTGACCAGGTCGTCCTGGGTGGGGAACAGCGCCTCCACGGTCTCCAGCGGCACTCCCGCCAATTCGGCGATATCCGGCCAGGTGGTCGCCTGGACGCCCTGGCTGGTGTGCAGCTCGAGCGTGGACTCGATGATCCGTTCGCGGGTGGGATCGACCTCGCGGGGCTCACCGGGCTCGTCGCCGGACGCCGCCTCGAAGCCGCGCCGGATGGCCTCCTGCCAGAACTCCGAGTTGCGCGATCGCCGCGGGGCCGGCGCCTCCTCGAGCGCCCGGCGGCCGCGCGGGGTCAGCTGCCAGAACGCCTGGCGGCCCACCTTGCTCCGGGTGACCAGACCGCTCTCCAGCAGCCGGCGGCCGGTCCGGCTCACCTGCGTCTCGTCGGTCTCGAGCAGGCGGCGCAGCTCCGTGCTTCCCAGCCTCGGCGAGCCCTCGAGCATGCTCAGGAAGTGGTGGGCCTGCGTCCCCCGTGCCACGGAGGTCCCTGACGGGACGCGCTCGAGCCCCCAATGTGCGAAGGCGATGGCCGCGTCGAGCCAGCCGGACGGCTCCGGATCGCCATCGGCGTTCGCGCGGGCGTCGCGGAGCGCATCGAGGGCGACAGCGAGGGTCTCGGCGTCGCATTCGAGCACGGCGTCGACCAGGCCGAGCGCGACGGCCTCGCGTCGGGCCGGCTTCGCGCCGAGCTCCGCGATGCGCGCCACCAGCGGGCCGGCTCGGGAGTGGTCTACGGTGGGCGTGGCCATGCCCGTATCTTAGCAAGGGGCTGTCAACTATCTGTCAAGTATGAGCATGGACTACGCGGATCTCTTCTGCGAGCTGTTCGATCGGCTCGACCCCGTCGAGTTCCACGCCGAGGGCGAAGTCTGGTTGGGGCACGCGAAGGTGGCGGCCGGCGCCGCCTCGGTCGAGCGAGCGGCTCTGGACGGCGAGGCCGTCGCGACCCCCGACGGCGGGCGCCAGGTCTTCGCCGTGCTGCTGGGCCTCGACGCGGCGCTCGCCCACGCAAACCCGGTTTCCGGCGAGGCCGCTCCGCCGGCCCTCACCGAGTACGCGCTTCGCTACGCGGAGTCGGGCCGTCTCGATTCGGGCGCCCTTCCCGGCGCGCTCCTGCCCCGCTTTGCCCGCCCGGGCCGCCGCGGCCAGCTGCCCGACGACCTGGCCGACGCGTTCGGCTCCGTGGTGCGCGTGAGAGCTCCCGACTGGGAGGCCTGCGATCACGCCGCCCTGCCGGCACGCTCCCGTCTGACCCGGCCGGAGCGTGAGGCCGGCCTCCGCGTAGCCACCGCGCCCATGATCCGTGAGCCCGACGAGCTGGAATGGAAGGTGGAGGAGCGCTCGGGGCTGCGCTTCTACCGGATCCACCCCGCCGACCGTGAACCCACGAGGGCCCGGGTGGACAAGGTGATCGCGGCGTGGGACGAGCAGGACGTCGCGATCGGGGTTGCGCCCGAGCTGTGCCTGTCCCGCGCCTTGCTCGAGCGCTGGCAGGTCGCTCTCAGGGACCGCGAGGGCGCGGGTGCAAGCCGGCTGCGCCTGGTCGTGGCCGGCAGCGGCAACGTCGACGGCTCCTCACCGCCGGCAAACGAAGCGGTGCTGCTCGACGCACGCACGGGCGAGGTGCTCGGCCGCCAGCCCAAGGTCCACCCGTTCAACTTCTCCCAGCAGGACCTGGAGTTGTGGGGGCTCGCCGATCGGCTGCCCGCCCCGATCGACGAGGACCTCAGCCGCGGCCGGCGAGTCTCCGTGGTGGAAGCGGGCGGCGCCCGGCTGGCGATCCTGGTCTGCGAGGACCTGGCTCGGCTGCACGCGTTCGCCGCGGCCCTTCATGCCCACGGGGTATCGCTGCTCCTGGTGCCGGTGTTCGCCCGGCCGACGAAGGACCGGCGCTGGGAGCGCGCGCGGGCCGAGGTCTACAGCGACGCCATC
>DATACN010000053.1:0-24525 GCA_036258995.1 Thermoleophilaceae bacterium
GCCGAGCTTCGCGAGCACGAGCGCCGTGCCGCCGGCCGAACCGGCCGCGGTCACGCGGATCTCCTCGACCAGCTCGCCGCCCTGGCCTTCTGGGATTGCCTCGACCGGCCGCACGAGCACGTCGAGTACGTGCACGCCCATGCAGAGGGCCCTCATCTCGCCGGTCATCGGTCCTCCTCGATCTTGCGCGTCGTGCCGTAGTCGCGCTCGATCGCCGCCGCCACGACTGCCTCCCGCTGCTCGGCCCCGAGCACGACCGGCTTGCCTATCGCCGCGGCTCGCCAGTACACCGTGCAGGCCCACTCGAGCAGAAGCGCCAGCTCGACGGCCGTCTCCAGGTCGGCGCCGAGCGTGATAGCGCCGTGGTTCGCCATCAGCGCGGCCTGCCTTCCTTCCAGCGCGTCGAGCACGGACTCGGCCAGCTCCGGCGTGCCGAAGGTGGCATAGGGGGCGACCGGCACGGTCCCGCCCAGCAGGAGCATCTGGTAGTGGACGCAGGGCAGCTCGTCGAGCACGCACGACAGCGCCGTCGCCATCGGCGCGTGGGTGTGCACCACTGCGCCTGCGTCGTAGCGCCGGTACACCCCGAGGTGAAGGTCGAGCTCGGAGGTCGGGGCGAGCTCGCCGCTGACGACCTCGCCGTCGAGGTCCACCACCGCGACCTGGTCGGGCTCGAGCTCGGCCAGTGCGGCGCCGGTGGGCGTGATCGCCACCTGCTCGCCGGCACGCCCGCTGACGTTCCCGGCGGTCCCGGGCACGAGCCCCTCAGCCGCCAGTCGCCGGCTGGCGGCCGCAACCTGCTCGCGCTCCGCGCCGAGCGTCATGGAGCGGGATGCTATGAGAGGGCTTTGCCAGGACGCTATGCCAGCCCGTGGCGAGAACGAGACCGAGGACGCCGGCCAGGTCGGCGGAGACGTCGCGGGCGAGAGCGACCTATTTCAGGCGACCGGACCCGATCCAGGCCCCGGGAACTCCGACGGCGGCGGGTTCGACTGAACTACGAGGGCGGCTCCCGAGCCCTTCTCCCAGCGCTCAGCGCGCCGTGCCTCGCGAAGAAAGGCGCCCAACGCGGCCGCCCAGACGACGTCGATCGCACGAAGGAGCCGACCCGCCTGATGAAGCAGGTTGCACCTACCAGTACGTGGTGGGCGACTCGGCCTTCCACTTCACCGTCGACGACGACTCGATCGAGGTTCACGACGGCCGCACCGACGATCCCGATCTCGTCCTTACGACCGACGAGGAGACCTGGACGGACATCGCCGCTGGCAAGATCACCGCCTCGGAGGCGGCCTCAAGCGGCGCGCTGGCCATCGCCGGGGACCGGCAAGCCAGCAAGCGCCTCGGCAAGATCTTCTCCCGCGACAAGTTGCTCGCGAGCCGATAGCTCCGGCCCAGCTCCGGCGGCCCCGGGCTGTCGTCCGGAGTCGAGGTCTTACGCCGGCGAGGCTGCCCCGCCGTTTTGAGCCGGAGCGTCGCGCGTTCCGATGATCAGCTCGATGAGGTCGTGCTCGCCGACTTCGCTGCCGGCGATGTCGCCCACCTTGCGTCCGTGGCGCATCACGACGACGCGGTCGGCCAGTTCCAGGACGTGGGGCAGGATGTGGCTGATGATGACGACGGACGTGCCCTGGTCGCGCACCCCCTTGACGATCTCGAGCACGGCGGCGGACTGGGATGCGCCGAGCGCGGCGGTTGGCTCGTCCATGATCACGACGCGGGACGCCCACACCATCGCGCGCGCGATCGCCACGCTCTGGCGCTGACCGCCGGACAGCAGCTCCACCGGGGTCTTCAGGTCCGGGATGTCGATCTTCAGCTTGTCGAGCTGGGCGGTGGCCTCTCGATGCATCCTCCTGCGATCGAGGACGCCTACGACACCTAGCGGTCCCGACCGTCGAAGCTCCCTGCCCAGGTAGACGTTCGTGATGACGTCCAGGTTCTGCGCCATGGCGAGGTCCTGGTAGATCGTCTCGATGCCGAAGGCGTGAGCGTCGAGCGGGCTACGAATGCTCGCGGGCTCGCCGTCGATGCGTATCTCGCCCTCGTCCGGGATGACCGCGCCGGCGATCATCTTCACAAGGGTCGACTTGCCCGCGCCGTTGTCACCGACGATCGCGACGATCTCGCCCCGGTAGACCTCGAAGTCGACCGAGTCGTTGGCCACGAGTGAGCCGTAGCGCTTCGTCAGCCCGCGTGCCGCGATGAGGGGTGTGTCGCCGTCCAGCGATGCTCTCCTCTGAGGCGGGAGGAGTTCCTTCCGCCGCGCAGCGCAGGCTACCAGGAACATGAGAATCTGTCATACTGCCTGACGTCTGCCAAGTGGAAGGCCTGATTCAACCGGTACGGCGCTCGCAGGCGGTCGACGAGGTCACTCACCAACTCGTCCGGCTGATCACGACTGGCCAAGTCGAGGAGGGCGAAAGGCTTCCCTCCGAGCACGAGCTCAGCACGGCTTTTGGGGTCAGTCGTCCGGTCATCCGTGAGGCGCTTCGGGGTCTGCGCAGCCTCGGGCTCGTCGTCTCCAGAGCCGGTAGCGGGACGTATGTCGCGAACAGGGTGCCGCATCCGGTCCTCCTCGGCTACGAAGTCGAGGAGCTTCACGAGGTCAGACTGCTGATCGAGGTCCCGGGCGCGGCGATGGCGGCGCGTCGCGGGTCCGAGGAGCAGCTCGCGGAGCTCCGGGGGCTCGTTGAGCAGATGGTCGACTGCGAGGATCGCCGGGTCTACGCGGAGCTCGACGCCGCTTTTCATATTGCTTTGGCGCGATGCTCGGGGAATTCCTTGCAGGTGCGCCTGGTAGGGGACCTGCAGGAGTTGATCGTCGAGAACTCGGATCTCGTCCTGCTCGCCGACGGGGCCAGACGCGCCCGCGCGACCAGCGAGCACCGCGAGATCCTGAACGCGCTTCTCGAGCGTGATGAGGCGGCAGCCGAGGCCGCGATGCTGCGGCATTTGAGCGGGGCCTCGGCCTCGCTTGGCCCGCAGTTGAACCCGTCACCCGGTCAAGGCGATGCCGGTTAAGGAGCAGCTCGATGCTGTCCGAGGGACCACTGCCGAGCGTGTGGCCCGCCCATCGAACGGGCTGAGCCGGTCATTGGATCTGAGTCGTCCGGGTCGCGCAGACCAGGTAGGGCTCGGGTTGGCGCTCATCGCGCTGATCACGCTCTACTCGCAGATCGCTCCCAATTTCTTGACCTGGTCCAACCTGACGACAGTCCTCAACCAGAGCGTCTATGTCGGGTTGATCGCCGGCGGAATGACGCTGGTGATCCTCGCCGGAGAGATCGACGTGAGCGTCGGCTCGGCGGCCGCCTTCGCAGGCGTCGTCCTGGCGCTGCTCCTCGAGGAGATGGCGTGGCCCCTCGCGCTGGCCGCGACGGTCTTTCTCGGCACGTTCATCGGCGTCGTCGCCGGGTGGATCCGCGCCGTCTTCCTGATCCCCTCGTTCATCGTGACCCTCGCGCTGTTCGGAGCCCTCAGGGGGTTGGCGCTGCTCCTCACGGACGCGATACCGCAGGCGCCAGAACCGCTCAGCAATTCGTTCTTCACCTTCCTGGGAAGCGGCAAGATCCTCGAGCTTCCGGCAGCCGTCCTACTGCTCCTCGTCCTCTTCGCGGCGTTCTGGTTTGTCTCGACCAAGACGGCGTTCGGCACGCACGTGTACGCCGTCGGCGGTAACCCCGAGGCATCCCACCTCGTCGGGGTTCCGGTCCGACGCGTTCGCATCACGCTGTTCGCGATAACCGGGGGCTGCGCCGCGCTGTCGGGAATCGTCCTGGCGGCGGCCTTGGGTGCCGGCGATCCGAACGTGACCCAGGGCCTCGAGTTCGAGGTGATCGCCGCGGTGATCGTCGGAGGGACCAGCTTGTACGGAGGTCGGGGAACCATGGCCGGCACCGTGCTCGGCGTGCTCTTCATCGCGGTGCTCGGCAATGGACTGGTCCTGATGGGGATCGATCCGTACGCAAACTTCGTGGTTCGGGGGCTGGTGGTCTTGGCGGCGGTGCTGGTGATGTCGTCGACGCTCAGAGACCACATCCGCGGCGTGGCCCGGCGAATCGCAGGAAGGGGCAGAGGGCGCCCGACGCCCAGACCAACGGAGGAGGAGCAATGAGGAGCTCTTACCGAGCGAAGTACCTGCTCAGCGCCATGCTGTTGGTGCTGATGTCGATGTTCGCCGCGGCATGTGGCGACGACGAAGAAGGCGGAGGCGGTGGCGGCGGGGAGCAATCGGCCCAGGGCAAGACCGTAGGCGTCATAGCGCCGTTCGCGAACCCGTTCCAGACCGACATCCGCCGCGGCGCCGAGGAGGTTGCGAGGGAGAACGGCGTCGAGATGATCTACCTCAACTACGACGCCGACAGCGAACGCGAGTTCCGGTACGTCCAGGACATGATCAACCGGGACGTGGACGCGGTGATCTACGGCGCCAACGACGCCGAGGTCTCGGTGGCCGGTTTCCGGCGGATCAACAACGCAGGCATCCCGGCCGTCTGCTTCGACACCTGCGTGGTACCTGAGCAGCAGCAGCAGCTCACCGAGGCGTTCGTGACGTCCGACAACAAGCAGCTGGGGAACCTCGCTGGCAAGAGCGCCGCCGACTGGATCAATGAGAACGTCGACGGCACCGCGCAAGTCGGGTTCGTTACCTGTAATACGCAGTCGGTGTGCCGCGAGCGCTTCGACGCTCAGCTGGAGGCGCTCAAAGAGGCCGATTACGAGGAAGTCGCCAACCAGGTGGCCGTCGAGTCCGACAAGGTCCTGACCACGACCGAGGGCATCCTGCAGGGCAATCAGGACCTCGACGTGATCGTGACCAACGGTCTACCCCAGACGGAGGGCGGCGTCGCCGCGATCAACCGACTCAAGCGGGACACGGTCCTGTTCGGCATGGACATGACCGCGAGGATCGCGCGCGATCTTCTGGACAGGGGTGGACCGCTGCAGGCGGCGGTGGGACAGGACGGCCCGGCGATCGGCCGCACCATGATGGAGCGGGCGATCGAGGTGCTCGAAGGCAGGAAGCCGGAGCGGTTCCTCTGGGAGATCCCAGGGACCTTGTACACCAAAGACGACCCTGAGGCTGTCCGGGAGTTCCTCGCGACGACGAGCGAGGAGTGACAGTCAAGGCGATGCCCTCGCCGCTCGTTCCATCCGATCCGCCCTGCGCTCCCTCCTACGTGGGGCATCACGCGGTCGAATGCGGTCGAGCGCGGGGGTGTTGCCTTGGTCGTCCAATGCGGGCGCGGGCTTGGAGGCCCGCTCACGCGGTGGTTCCCAACGGGTTCTGCTTCGGGGTGGGCCGCCCGCCCAGCCCTACACCGGAGACGAGGAGGTAGTCCCTAGATGATCGATGGTTGCTTCATCTTCGACTGCGTGGTTCACCGGATCGACATGTCCGACGAGAACCTCGCGGAGCGCGACGACACGGAGGACGTCATCGGCTCCATCGTCACAGGCTCGCGCCTGATGCAGGCCCCCCAGTACCACCACGACAACTACCGCAAGCAGTTCTCGAACGAAGAGATGTACGAGATGGTGTTCGTGGACGCCCCGACGGACATGGCCATGGTGCAGGTGGTCCCGCAGTTCGAGTGGTTCAAGAGCTTCTACGCGCCGGTCGACCTGCAGTACGAGTTCGCGCAGGCGTACCCGGACCGGGTCATGTTCTGCGGCGGAGTGGACCCGATCCACTCCGGCGTCGACGGCGCGCTCGAGCAGCTCGAGTACCAGATCACCGAGCTGGGCGCTAAGTCGATCAAGTACTACAACGGCCACGTTCCGCGCGGCTGGCGCTGCGACGACGAGGACATTGCGTATCCGCTCTACGAGAGGTGCCGTGACCTCGGCGTCACGGTGCTGCAGTTCCACAAGGGCCTGCCGTTCGGCACCGGGAACGTCGAAGAGATGCACCCCGGCGACCTGCAGAAGGCAGCGCGCGACTTCCCTGACATGACGTTCGTGATCCACCACCTCGGGATGCCCTACGTGGACGAGACGATCAACATCGCGTCGAGGTTCCCCAACATCTACCTCGCCCTGTCGGCGAACTTCCAGTTCCTTCTCACGGCGCCGCAGATGGTGGTGACGTGGATCGGCCAGTGCCTCCAGGCTGTCGGCTCGGAGAAGCTCTTGTGGGGGTCGGAAGCGGCGCTCAGCGGCGGACCGCTGCCCTACCTGCGCGCCTTCATGGAGATGGAGATGCCGCCTGAGCTGCGCGCGGGCTTCGGCTATCCGGAGATCACCCAGACCGACCGGGAGAACATCCTTGGGCTCAACTTCGCGCGTCTGATGGGCGTGGACGTGGAGCAGAAGAAGGCCGAGCTGGGGGAGGGGGTTCGAGCGTGACGGGCGCGTTCGGCGCAGGCCCCGAAACAACCGAGAAGCTCATCGCCGAGCGGGTACGCACGTTGTCAGGCGTCCTCGATGCACACGCCGGAGGCCTCGAGCTGTCCGAGGTGAACGGCGACGCCGTGACCGTGCGCTTCACCGGCATGTGCACCGGCTGCCCGCTTCGTACGGTCACGATGGCGGGGCTCGTGCGGCCGGCGCTGCTGCAGATCGAGGGCGTGGAATCCGTCACCGCACCGGGGGCTCGTATTTCTCGCGAGGCCGAGGAGCGTATGGCGCGGCTGATGAGTGAGAGCGGCAGCTCTCGCCTGCTGTGCGCCGTTGTCCCGGAGGAGAGGAAGGAGAAGGAGGGCGCCTGATGGGGGTGCTCATCCGAGGCGGAAACACGCTGGCGGCCCGTGTGCAGCGTCTGGAGGACGTCGAGGCCATCAGCCGTCTCATGTCGGCGTACGGGCGCAGCGTCGACGACGACTACGACCTCGACTCGATGGCCGAGCTTCTGACGCACGACCTCGTTTGGGAGAGCAACGAATTCGGTTCCTATCACTCCCGGGACGAGTACATCGCGGGTCAGCGGGAGATCGCGAGGGGCGTGCGGTGGGGCTTCCATCACATGGTCCCGGTGTCGATCAAGCCCACCGGCAGTGACACCGCCAGTGGCGTCTTCTATCTCCTGATGCTGGCCACTTTCGCGGACGCCGAGGGCGAGGAGCCGATGGTGATCTCCGCTCGCTACGAGAACCAGTTCCGCAGGGGCGAGGACGGGTGGCGATGCAGCCGCATGAACGTGAACTTCCACCAGGTCTCACCGCTGACGGTGGGGTGGGTGCGTGAGCGGTTCTGGTCAGCCTCCTAGCGCTGGCGATGGCCGACCGCTGGTGGTCGTCTGCGCGACCGGCGGCACGATCGCCGGGTCGGAGGACGGCGACGGGCAGCTCACGCCCAAGCTCGGCCTGGAAACGCTGATAGCGAACGTTCCCGGCCTGAGTGACGTCGCGCGGCTCGAGCTCGTTCAGCTCCGCCAGGTTCCGGGCTCCGAGCTCACCTTGCAAGACGTGGTCGAGATGGCGAGCCACTTCGAACAGCCGGAGTACGACGACGCCGCCGGTTTCGTCGTCGTGCAGGGGACGGACACGATTGAGGAGTCCGCTTTCGCGTTCGACCTACTCTGGGACCGACGCGCCCCAGTCGTCGTAACGGGTGCCATGAGACCGATCGGGGCACCCGGCTCGGACGGCCCGCCCAACCTCGAAGCAGCCATTCGCGTGGCCGGCAGCCCGACCGCGCGCTGGAGCGGAGTACTCGTAGTCCTCAACCAGACGGTCCACGCTGCGCGCTTCGCGTCCAAGGTGCACACGACGCGCCTGGACGCCTTTCAGTCCCCGCTCCGCGGACCGGTGGGCGAGGTCTCGGAGGGCCGAGTGGTGATCTGGGCCACGGCCCACCGCGAGCCGCCGCTGGCAATCCCCGGCGGCACCGAGCAGACGCCGGTGGCGCTCCGCCGGATCACAATGGGGGAGGACGCTCGTGGGCTCAGTGATATCGCGGAGTGCGGCTACCGCGGCCTTGTCATCGAAGCGATGGGCGCTGGGCACGTCCCGGCCGCCCTGGTCGAGGAGCTCGCGTCCCTCGCTTCGTCGATCCCCGTCGTGTTGACGTCGCGGACGGGATCTGGCGAGCTGTTTCACAGCACGTACGGCTTCCCCGGTTCGGAGACCGACTTGCTGAAGCGGGGACTGATTCCCGCCAGCGGGCTCGACGGGCCGAAGGCCAGGGTGAAACTGAGCCTGCTCCTGATGGCGGGTATGCGGACCGACGACATCGCACGGGCCTTCCAGCCCGATCGGCCGGTGGGCGGCGACGGCCCGGACGATCGCCAAGCGGTCGCATGAGGGCCCGCGCGAACGCGGCCGGCGGCTACACCTTCATCCCCGATATCCGGGCCTTCTCCCTGGGTGTGGCCGCCGCCGGCGGGCATCGCATCGTCCGGACCAGGCTCGCGGAGCCGGCTCCGGTCGTGGATCTTGCCGCCATCGTGGAGTCGGTGCTGGCCGCCCATGGGCGTCCGGTCCAGGCTCTGTGCGGAGTTGAGCTGCGCTCGCCTGGGCCGCTGTCGCCGTCGGCCTTCGACGAGTTCAACGAGCGCTACGCCACCGTGCTCGACGGGCTCGGGATCACCCTCGATGGGACGAATCCCGTGGCCCGCACGAACGTGGTACCGCTCCTCCGTGAGGTCCCGACGCGGGAAATACACGCTCTCTCGTTCACGATGCCCGGCGCGCGGGACGGCGACTACGTCCTGGCGGGAGCCGCGGAGCTTGGCGACTGCCCGACGTCGGAAGCGCGCGCTGACTCGGTGCTGGACCAGCTCGCCGCGAGGATCTCGGCACTCGGCGTCACGGGCGGGCCGGCCGCGATCAGCGTGTACTCGGGGGAGGGAGCGTCAACTTCACTCGCCGAACGCATCGCGCACCGGCTCGGCCACGGTGACCTCACGCTCACCATCGCCAGTCCACCGGTCAGCGGGCTCATCTTCGAGATGGACGCGCGCCGGGTGAGCAGCGAGATCGCCGCGTGATTGCGGCACACCAGGACCCGGCGGTGCCGAACCCGCTTGCCGACCAGGTGGCGGTCGTGACAGGCGGGGCACGGGGTCTGGGCCGCAGCATCGCCGCAGCGCTGGCGCGTTGCGGAGCCTCACTCGTGCTGGCAGGGCGCGACCCGGACAGGCTCGAGGACGCGGCCGGCGAGCTGCGTGGCGTGGGCGCCCGCAAAGTGGTTACCTCGGCCGGCGACGTCGCGGATCCACAGGCGGTCGCTGCGCTGTTCGAGGAGGCGATCGGCGAGTTGGGGCGGGTGGACCTCCTGGTCAACAACGCCGGCATTACCGAGGACGGCCCGATCTGGGAGACCGACCCGGAGAGCTGGTGGCGGGTTATCGAGGTCAACCTCCGCGGTCCGTTCCTCTGCTCTCGGGCGGCACTGCCGGGCATGATCGAGCGGGGCTCGGGCCGCATCATCAACGTCTCGAGCGGCGTGGCGTCGGGACCGTCGGTCGACCAGACCGCCTACGCGACCTCGAAGGCGGGACTGATCCGCTTCACTGACTCGCTCGACGCGCAGACCGCGCCCCACGGGGTCCGGGTCTTCGCGATCAGCCCCGGCCTCATGAAGACGGACATGGGCATCGCGGTGATGGAGCGTCGCGGGCAGCTGGACAGCGCGGAATGGGCCCCCCTCGAGGCGGTCACGGAGCTGATCGAGCGAATCGCGCGCGGCGATCTGGATCCGCTCGCCGGCCGGTTCCTGCGCGCCGCCGATGATCTCGACGAGCTCCTGTCGAGGCAAGACGAGATCGCGTCGCGCGACCTCTACCAGTTGCGCTTGCGAACGCTCGCGGACGACGGCTGAGGAATGCACGGGCGCGGCCTGGACCGCCTGATCGAGTGGCTACGCATCCCGAGCGTCAGCGCAGATCCTGCGCACCGGACGGACATCGATGCCGCGGCGGAGTGGCTGGCCCGGTACATCGAAGGTGCCGGCGGGTCGGCCGATCTCGTCGAAACGGACAGGAATCCGCTGGTGGTGGGCGAGTGGCTACCCACCGATCCCGCAACCGACCAGCCTCCGACCGTACTGTTATACGGGCACTACGACGTCCAGCCCGGCGGTGACCCAGCGGCTTGGAGCTCACCTCCCTTCGAGCCGGAGCTGCGCGACGGGTGGTTGTACGGCAGGGGCACGGCCGATGACAAGGGTCCGTTCTTCGCGCTGCTCCGCGCCGCCGAGGAGCTCGCGGCGGAGCGCACGCTTCCCGTCCGGGTTCGCGTCATCGGAGACGGTGAGGAGGAGATCCTCGGCGAGTCGGTGCTCGAGTTCCTGCGCGCCAGCCTGGAGCGTCCCGACGCCTGCGTGATCTTCGACGGCCCTATGCCAAGCGAGGGGCAGCCGGGGTTGGTGCTCGGCTGCCGCGGGCTCGTCTATCTCCGACTGCGCCTGCGAACGGGAGAGAAGGATCTGCATTCCGGGTTCTATGGAGGCGCCGCGCTCAACGCGGCAAATGCAATGGCGGAGCTCGTCGCCGGGATCTCAGGCGAGGTGCCCTCTCGGGGCGTATCGCCAGACCTCGCGGGCAAGCTCGAGCGCGAGGACCATGCCGAAGCCTCAGGAGCCCTGGCCCGAACCGGCGCCCGACCGCGCGACGAGGCAGCCGGAGGAGAGTTCGTGGCGAGGACACTCACGCAGCCGGCGCTCGATGTGCACTCGCTGGGGGCCGGCTCCCCCGGACGACAGGCCACGGTCATCCCGGTCGCGGCCACCGCCGACCTCTCGGTGCGGATAGTCCCGGAGCAGGATCCCGAGGATGTCGCCGCCGAGCTCGAGAGGTTGCTTCGAAATCGCTGCGCCTCGGGCGCCGAGATCGAGGTCGATCGGCTGGCGTGTGTTCCCCCGGCGCTGCTCGATTCCGAGGACGTTGCCTTGGCGGTGGCCGAGGAGGCGCTCGCCGGGGCGTTCGGGGTCCCTGTCCAGCGAGGGCTCACGGGCGGGACGCTGCCCGTGGTCGCGCTCCTCGCGGAGCAGGGAATTCCGACGATCATGACCGGAATCGACGTCCCGAGTGGAAACGCGCATGGCCCGGACGAGCGCCTGAACCTCGAGTATCTGAACCGGGGGATCCATGCGGCACGCGCGATGCTGCGGGCGCTCGGATAGCTCCGGGTGGATTCGAACCACCGACCTCACCATTATGAGTGGTGCGCTCTAACCGCTGAGCTACGGAGCCGCGAGCGACGAGTCTAGACCTTGCTTCTTGCCGTCCCCAACGTCAGTGAGGGCCGTGATCGTGTGGTCCTCGATGCCATTCGCGAGGCCTTCGAGCCGATCCGCTGCCTCGACCTTCACGTTGATCCCGACCACGGGCGGTCGGTGTTCACGCTGGCCGGGGAGCAGGGAGAGCTGGCGCTGGCGCTCGTCAGCGGCGCGCGGACGGCGGTCGAGCGGATCGACCTGGGGCGCCAGGACGGAGTCCATCCCAAGGTTGGCGCGCTCGACGTGATGCCGGTCGTGTACCTGGACGAGGCCGAGAAGGGAGCCGCCTGCGCGGAGGCCCTGACCGCGGCGGCCCTGGTCGGGGAGGACGCCGGGCTGCCCGTGTTCCTCTACGGCCAGCTCGCCACCCGGCCGGAGCACGCCGAGCGAGCCGACCTGCGCCGGGGCGGTCCGGCCGAGCTGGCGCGACGAATGGAGGCCGGCGAGCTGGCACCCGACTACGGTCCGCCAACGCCCCACCCGACCGCCGGCGCGGTGCTGGCCACAGCACGGCCGCCCCTCGTGGCCTTCAACCTCGACCTCGCCAGCGATGACCTGGACGTCGCCCGGGACATCGCGGCCGGCCTGCGCGAGTCGGGCGGAGGTCTGCCCGGCGTGCGGGCCATCGGGCTGCGCCTGGCAGAGCGCGGCCGGGTGCAGGTCTCGACCAACGTGCACGATCATCACGCGGTGCCGCTGCGCGAGGTCGTCGAGCGCGTCCGCGAGCGCGCCGACGTCGCCGAAGCCGAGCTCGTGGGCATGGCACCGGAGGCCGCCTTCGAGGGATTTCCCGAGGACGTCCCGCTGCGCGGTTTCGACCCGCAGAGGCACCTGCTCGAGAACGCGCTGCGATAGGTTCGTCTCGGTGGCGCAGACGAAGAGGAAGCGGCGGCGCAAGCACCGCGGCACGCAGGCCGGGACCATCGAGCGGGCCGGGCGCACGGGCCGCCCGCGCACGCGCGAGGAGGCCAAGCAGATCGCTCGCCAGCGCCGGCAGGAGCGGCTCGATCGCCGGCCGACCTGGAAGGGGGCCGTTCAGCGCGCCGCACTGGCGGCGGCGCTGTTCGGCGTGCTGGTCGTCGTCGCCTTCGGCCGCTCGCCCTCCCAGGGCGCCTTCCTGGCCCTGTTCATGTTCGTGCTCTACATCCCGCTCGGCTTCGCCACCGACACCGCGATCTACCGCTTCCGCCAGCGAAGAAAACGCCCCCAAAGCAAGTAGGCTCAGGCGCCATGGACGTGCGGATGTTCACGGTGGGGCCGGTGGCCGAGAACTGCTTCATCTTCCGCCGCGATGGGTCCGACCGCGCGCTGATCGTGGATCCCGGCGATGAGGCGCCCAAGCTGCTCGGGCCCATCGAGCAGCTCGGCCTGACGCTCGACGGGATCCTCCTCACGCACACGCACTTCGACCACGTCGGCGCCGTGGCGCCGGTGGCGCGCGCGACCGGCGCGGAGGTCTGGGTGCCCGAGATCGAGAAAGGTGTGCTCGCGAACATCAACAGCTTCGTCCCCTGGCCGGGCTTCGGGCCCTTCGAGGACTACGAGGCCGAGCACACCCTGAAGGGGGGCGAGCGCCTGGAGCTCGCGGGCTTCGAGATCGACGTGCTGTTCACTCCCGGCCACAGCCCGGGCCACGTGACGTTCTCGATCCCCGACGAGGCGGTGGTCTTCAGCGGCGACGTGCTGTTCCACGGCTCGGTCGGGCGCACCGACCTTCCGGGCGGCGATTGGGACACATTGCTCGAGTCGCTCCGCGGCCTGGTCGACTCGCTCCCGGCGGAGACCACCGTCTACCCCGGCCACATGGGCATCACCACACTCGGCGCCGAACGCGCCACGAACCCGTTCCTGGCAGAGCTAGCGAGGTGACTCGCCTGAAGGCGCCTCGCGGCACCTTCGACGTGCTGCCTGAGGACGGCCGCCGCCGCCTGGAGGTGGCCCGCCTCACAGCCGAGGTGCTGGGGCGGGCGGGCTATGAGCCGATCGAGACCCCGGTGTTCGAGGACACCGAGCTGTTCGCCCGTGGAGTCGGCGAGTCCACCGACATCGTTCAGAAGGAGATGTTCACCTTCGAGGACAAGGGCGGCCGGTCGCTGACGCTGCGTCCCGAGGGCACCGCCGGAGTGTGCCGCGCCTACGTCGAGCACGGCATGCACAAGCTGCCCCAGCCGGTGAAGGTCTGGTACCTGGGCCCGTATTTCCGGCACGAGGCCCCGCAGGCGGGCCGGTATCGGCAGTTCGCGCAGATCGGCGCCGAGGCGCTCGGCTCCGACGACCCCTCGCTCGACGCGGAGCTGATCCTTCTGCTGGCGGAGCTCCTGCAGAGGGCCGGAGTGGAAGAGCCCCGCCTGCGGCTGTCGAGCCTGGGCTCGCGGGGCACCCGCGCCGACTATCTCGAGGAGCTTCGCGCGCACCTGCGCGCGCACGAGGACGAGCTCTCGGACGAGGTCCGGGCGCGCATCGACCAGAACCCGCTGCGCGCCTTCGACGCGGACCATCCCGGCACCCAGGAGGTCATGGGCTCGGCTCCGCTGTTGCTCGACCGCCTGGCGCCCGACGACGCTGAGCACTTCGCCGAGGTTCGTGGCCTGCTCGACGACGCGGGGCTGACCTACGAGCTCGACCCCACGCTCGTCCGCGGGCTCGACTACTACACGCGCACGGTGTTCGAGTTCGAGAGCGACCGCCTGGGGGCGCAGCGAGGGCTGGGCGGCGGCGGCCGCTACGACCTGCTGGTCGAGCAGCTGGGAGGCCCGTCGACCCCCGGTGTCGGCTGGGCCGCCGGTGTCGAGCGAATCCTACTCGCGCAAGGCGAGGCCCTGCGCGGTGCCTACTGGCCGATGCGGGCGTATGTCGCGATCGCAAAGCCCGAGCTGCGCCGTGAGGCGTTCCGGGTCGTTCGCGCTCTCAGAGCCGGTGGTGCCGAGGCGGACATGGAGCAGGCGGGCCGCTCGCTCAAGGGCCAGCTCAAGCACGCGGACCGCTGGAAGGCCACGCACGTCGTGATCGTCGGCGACGAGCTCGAGGTGAAGGACATGGACAGCGGTGAGCAGCGGAGCGTCCCGGACGTGGACGCCGCGGTCAGGGCCGTCGTCGAGTGAAACCGCCTCGCCCGAACCCGTACCGGACCCACTGGGCCGGAAGTCTCCGGAAGGACAAGGTCGGAGACAGCGTGCGCGTCGCCGGATGGGTGCACCGCCGGCGCGACCACGGCGGGCTCATCTTCATCGACCTGCGCGACCGCACCGGCCTGCTGCAGCTCGTCTTCCGGCCCGACGAGTCGCCCGACGCGCACGCGGCGGCGGGTCGGCTGCGTTCCGAGGAC
Source organism: Thermoleophilaceae bacterium (assembly GCA_036258995.1). Lineage (GTDB taxonomy): Bacteria > Actinomycetota > Thermoleophilia > Solirubrobacterales > Thermoleophilaceae > DATACN01. The sequence continues at coordinate 14,489 of DATACN010000053.1, forward strand.
GTGCTGACCGCGGGCGGGCAGCTCGTGGCCCGCGAGGCCGAGGCCGTGAACCCCAACCTCCCGACCGGCGAGGTCGAGCTGACCGTGGAGTCCTTCGAGCTGCTGGCCGACTCCGAGACGCCGCCGTTCCAGATCGACGAGGACGAGCCGGTGGGGGAGGAGCTCCGGCTCCGCTACCGCTACCTCGACCTGCGCAAGGAGCGGATGCGGGACATGCTCACGCTGCGTCACGACGTGGTCCGCGCCATCCGCGACCACCTCAGCGACGAGGGCTTCCTCGAGGTCGAGACGCCGATACTCACCCGCTCCACGCCGGAGGGCGCCCGCGACTTCCTCGTGCCGAGCCGGCTGATGCGCGGGTCCTGGTACGCGCTGCCCCAGTCGCCGCAGCTCTTCAAGCAGCTCCTGATGGTGGCGGGCGCCGAGCGCTACTTCCAGATCGCCCGCTGCTTCCGCGACGAGGACTTCCGCGCCGACCGCCAGCCGGAGTTCACCCAGCTCGACATGGAGATGGCGTTTGTCGACGAGGAGGACGTGATCGACACCGTCGACCGGTTGCTGGCCCGCGTGCTGGCGGTCGGCGGCATCGAGGTCTCTACCCCGATCGAGCGGGTGAGCTACGACGAGCTGATGCTGCGCTACGGGTCGGACCGCCCCGACCGCCGGCTGGGCGTCGAGATCCGCGACCTGACCGACGTGTTCCGGGGCACAGAGCTGAGGGTGTTTCGCGGGGCCATCGACGCCGGCGGCGTGGTCAGGGCGATGAAGGTGTCGCGCGACATCCCGCGCAGCCGGCTCGACGAGCTGAACGAGAAGGCGCAGGAGCTCGGGGCCAAGGGCCTGGCCTGGGCCGTGGTGGAGCCGACCGGCTGGCGCTCGCCGATCGCCAAGAACCTGAGCGAAGGAGAGATCCCGGCGGCGAACGATGCGCTCGAGGCACGCGACGGCGACGTCATCTTCTTCGTTGCCGACACTCCGGCGATCGCGGCGCGCGTCCTGGGCGCGCTGCGGGTGGAGGTCGCCGATGTCCAGCCCGAGGGACACGACATCTTCTGGGTCATCGACTTCCCGATGTTCGAGTGGAGCGAGGCCGAGGCCCGCTGGGACCCGATGCACCATCCGTTCACTTCCCCCAAGGGCGATCTTGGCGCCGACCCGGGCACGTGGCGCAGCCGCGGCTACGACGTCGTTCTCGACGGCTGGGAGCTGGGCGGAGGCTCCATCCGAATCAACCGGCCCGACGTGCAGCAGCGCGTGTTCGAGGCGCTCGGCATCGGCCCCGAAGAGGCGCGGGAGCGGTTCGGGTTCCTGCTCGAGGCGCTGCGCTATGGGGCCCCGCCACACGGCGGCATCGCCTTCGGGATCGACCGGATGATCGCGCTGCTCGCCGGGCGCGATTCGATCCGCGACGCCATCCCGTTTCCCAAGACCGCCAGCGGAAGCGATCCGATGACCGGGGCGCCCGCGCCGGTGGACGCGAGGCAACTGCGCGAGCTTGGTGTGAGGTCCGAGAAAGCGGGCTAGGCAGTGGTACGGTTGACGCGGCTCGAGCTTGTACGCCAGCCGGGCAACTCATGTTGAGCCAACAGCACCGGGACGGGAGTCCCACTCGCGCCGGGCCGTGGTCCGTCGCGGAGGACACCCACTTGCCTAGCAAGGCCCAACTCCCGGTCCGGCAGCGGCAAGCTGGGGCCACCCTATCTGCGAGGCTTTTACACGGAATGGACCTCGCGATGCACCTTTCTGAGCCCCACCGTCGCGGCGCGGATGCCCCGCATTCCGGAGCGGCCGGCGGGGCCGCGTGCGGTGACCTGATCCGCGTAGCCGTACGAGTCGAGGGCGACCGGGTCGCGGAGGCCGGATTCGACGCGGCCGGGTGCGCCGCCGTGCGTGCCGCAGGCAGCGCTGCGGTCGCCCTGGTCGAGGGCCGGCCGCTGCTCGAGGCGGCGCTCGTGACTCCCGACGACGTGGCCGCCGAGCTCGGAGGCCTGCTTCCGAGTGCCCGGCATGGCGCGGAGCTCGCCGCGGACGCGCTTCACCGCGCGCTCGGGCAGGCCGCCCGCGATGGCGCGCCGCGCCTCGCGCCCAGCTCGAGGCGCACGCTCGTGGCGATGAGCGGGGGCGTCGACTCCGCCGCCGCCGCGCAGATTGCTCTCGACGCCGGCGAGGAGGTGGTGGCCGTCACGCTCGAGCTGTGGGCCGACCCGGCCACGGATGGCGAGCGAAGCTGCTGCTCGCCCCAGGCGGTGACCGGCGCGCGAGCTCTTGCACACCGGATGGGCATCCCGCACTTCACGCTCGACCTGCGCGAGAGCTTCCGCGCCCAGGTGGTCGACGACTTCATCGCCGGTTACGCCGCCGGCAGCACGCCCAACCCGTGCGTGCGCTGCAACGGCCTCGTTCGCTTCGACGCCATGCTGGCGCTGGCGGGCAAGCTGGGCGCGGCCCGCCTCGCCACCGGCCACTACGCGCGCATAGCGCGCGACGAGGACGGGCCGCTCGTGCGCGCCGCGGCCGATCCGGCCAAGGACCAGAGCTACATGCTCGCCCGGCTCGACCCGGCACAGCTCGAGCGGCTCTCGTTCCCGCTCGGGGGCCTGACCAAGGATGCGGTGCGTTCGCTAGCGCGCGACGCCGGGCTGCCGGTGGCCGACAAGCGCGAGAGCCAGGACCTCTGCTTCGTCGCCGGCCTGGGCGGACGCGCCTTCCTGCGCCGGCACGCCGGGCCCCGCCTCTCCCGAGGTGGTGAGATCGTCGATCGCCGCGGGCGGGTGCTCGGCCGCCACGCCGGCCAGCACGAGTTCACGGTCGGCCAGCGGCGCGGGATCGGCATCGCGGCCGCCGAGCCCCTCTACGTCCTGGCCAAGGACGCTCGCAGCGGCCGCGTCACGGTGGGCACGCGAGGGGAGCTCGCGACGACATCGGTGCGGTTGGTGCAGGCCCACCTGCACAGGCCCGCCGGCGCAATCGACGCCGTCAAGCTGCGCTACCGGTCTGCTCCGATCTCCGCCGTGGTGGCTGGATCGCCGCCGTCCGGTGGCCACGATCGGCTCGCCCTGGAGCTCGAGCGGCCGGTGGCGGCGGCGGCCCCGGGACAGGTCGCCTGCCTCCTCAGCGGCGACCGCGTGGCAGGCTACGGGACGATTGCGGAGACGGAGGTCCAATGACGACGCTTACGCGTGAGCGGATCGAGCTCGAGGCCCCCCTGGCGGGCGACTTCCAGCCGGTGGTGCGGCTGATCATCGGTGGCATCGCGGAGCGCGTGGACTTCGCCTTCGAGGAGATCGACGACCTGCAGCTCGCGGTCGAGCGTCTGCTGGCCGAGGCCGGCTCGCAGCACAGCGTGCGACTCTCCTTCGAGGTCGCGGAAGGAACCGTGCGCGCGAGCGTCGGGCCGTTGAGCGAACGGGCCATCGCCGACGCGCTGCGCGACGGTGAGGCGGTGCCGGGCGAGCTCACGCTCAAGCGCATCCTCCAGACGGTTGTGGACTCGTTCGGGGTGGAAGATGTCTCCGACGGTGGGATCGTCGTTCGCCTCGAGAAGCTCAGGGCATTGCGGTGAAGGCCGACGCGCGCCGCCCCGTTGCCAACGAACGCGCGCGCGACGAGGACCGTGAGCTCCTTCGCCGCTACCACGAGGACGGCGACACCTCCGCGCGCGAGGAGCTGATCGAGCGCCACCTGCCGCTGGTGCGCTCGCTGGCCCGGCGCTACGCGGGCCGCGGCGAGGCTCTGGAGGACATCGAGCAGGTCGGGGCCATCGGCCTGATCAAGGCCATCGACCGGTTCGAGCTCGAGCGCGACGTCTCGCTGGCCACCTATGCGACCCCCAACGTCGTCGGAGAGATCAAGCGCCACTTCCGCGACAAGGGCTGGGCCGTGCGGGTGCCCCGGGCCCTGCAGGAGCTCAATGCCTCGATGTCGGGGGCCATGGAGCGCCTGACGGTCAAGCTCTCGCGCTCCCCGAGCATCGCCGAGATCGCCGAGGAGCTCGAGACCACACCAGAGCAGGTGCTCGAGGCACTCGAGGTCGGATCCGCCTACTCGACGGTGTCGCTCTCGACCGGTCCCAGCGGCGAGGAGGAGCTCGATCCGCTCGAGACGATCGGCACCGAGGACGAGGAGTTCGAGCGCTCGGAGCAGCGCGCGGCGCTCGCCCCGGCCCTCGAGCGGCTGCCCGCCCGCGAGCGTGAGATCCTCCGTATGCGCTTCGAAGAGGGCCTGCCGCAGACCCAGATTGCCCAGCGAGTGGGGCTATCCCAGATGCACGTTTCGCGCCTGATTCGCAAATCGTTGTCGGTTATGCGCGAAGAACTTGCCTAGTTCCTAAAGGTCCCTCGGTCGTCCTGACGAATCACTACATTGCCCCGGAGCGGGGACTACTGCATTGATCGTTCAGGAGGGATGCTGAAGATGGGGAACCTCGGTCGACGCGCGGTCGCGCTGACGCTCGCCGCTCTCGCGATGCTCGTCATCGCCTCGTGCGGAGACGATGACGAGGGCGATGGCGGTGGTGGGGGCGAAGGCAGGAAGGGCGGCTCCATCACCATCACCTACTCCTCGTACGTCGATCACCTGGATCCGTCGGCGGCATACACCGTCGAGGCGTGGCAGGCGCTCTGGAACGTCTATACCCCGCTTCTGACCTACCAGCGCGCCGAGGACGCCTCCGGCAACGAGCTGATGCCCGGCATCGCGGAGTCGCTGCCCGAGATCTCCGAAGACGGCAAGACCTACCGGCTGAAGGTCCGCAAGGGCCTGAAGTACTCGGACGGCACGCCCATCCGCGCCAGCGACTTCGAGCACGTCGTCAAGCGGATCTACAACAACGAGGGCGGGGGCGAGTCGTACTTCGACCCGATAGTGGGCGCGCCGGAGTACGCCGAGTCGGACCAGCCGGACTCGGACATTCGCGGGATCGAGGCGAACGACCAGACGGGCGAGATAACCATCCGGCTGTCAGAGGCCAACAGCACGTTCTCCAACGTGCTCGCCACGAACTTCGCCGGCATGGTCCCGCAGAAGACCCCTCTGGACCTGCAGGACAGCAAGCCGCCGGCGAGCTACGGGCCGTTCAAGATCGGGCAGGTCGTGCCGAACCGCTCGTTCGAGCTGGTCAAGAACGCCGACTTCAACCTGCCGGACATCCCGCCGGCCAACCTGGACAAGGTCACGGTCAGGCAAAACAAGAGCCTGCAGCAGCAGACCCAGGACGTGATCAGCGGCGAGACGGACTACATGCAGGAGACCGTGCCGCCCGACCTGCTGCCAGAGGTCAAGTCGAAGTACAAGGACCGCTACGAGGAGCACACGGTCTCGTCGACCTACTACTTCTTCATGGACCACAAGTCGGAGCCGTTCAACGACGAGCGGGTCCGCCAGGCGGCGAACTACGCGCTCGACTCGAGCGCCGCGGTGCGCATCTACGGCGGCCTGTTCACGCCGGGCTGCAACTTCCTGCCCGATGGCCTGGTTGGCTACGAGAAGATCGATCCCTGCCCGTGGGGCGATCCGAACGAGCCGCCTGACCTCGAGCGGGCGCGCCAGCTGGTCCAGGAGTCCGGCAAGGCCGGGATGGAGTTCGAGGTCTACGGGAACGACGAGGAGCCGAGCCGGCGGCTGACCGAGTACTGGTCGGACACGCTTAACAAGATCGGCTTCCGCACCAGGCCCGAGATCATCGAGGCCAGCGTGTACTTCGACACGATCGGCAATACCAAGACCGGCGCGAAGACCGGGTTCGCCAACTGGTTCCCGGACTTCCCGCATCCGTACACGTACCTGTTCCTGACCGAGGGCAAGACGATCCAGCCGGTTCGCAACCAGAACTACAGCCGGCTGGACGACCCCGAGATCGACCGCCTGATCCAGGAGGCCCTCCGCGAGCCCGACGTCGAGGCTGCGGCGGACCAGTGGGCGGAGGCCGACCGCAGGATCGTGGAGGGGGCGCACGAGGCACCGTACGGCCAGCGCAAGCTCTCCACGTTCGTCTCGGAGCGCATCGACTTCGAGAACTGCACGCTGTTCCACCCGCTGTACTACGACGACTACGCGAGCTTCTGCCTCAAGTAGCGAGCTGACAACGGGGCGTCTAGGGGCGCGATGGCCACCGATCCGGTCACCGAGTTCTCCCTAGACGTCCCGCGCAGTGCGGAGCATGGGGAAGCGCGAGACGCACCCCCTGCCGGTACCGGGCCGTGGCGCCTGGCCGCGCGGCGGATGCGCAGGAACAAGGTCGCCCTGGCCTTCGGCGCGCTGTTCGTCCTGATCGTCCTGGTCTGCGCGGCCGCCCCGCTCTGGGCCAACCAGGTCGCGCACACAGGTCCCAACACCAACCACATCGCGGACACGATCGAGCTGGACGGTGAGGAGACACAGGTCGTGTCGTTCGGCGGGATACCGATCGGGCCGACCTGGGAGGGGCGATTCTTCCTGGGGGCCGACCGCAACGGCCGCGACACGATGGTGCGCCTGCTCTACGGCGGACGCAACTCGCTGATCATCGGCCTGAGCGCGGCCCTCATCACGACCTTGCTGGCGGTCCTGGTCGGTTTGCTTGCGGGGTACTTCCGCGGCTGGGTCGACGGGGTGATCTCGCGCATCCTCGACATCATCTGGGCCTATCCCGTGATCCTGCTGGGCGTAGCCCTCGGCGTGGCTCTAGCCGTAGGCGGACTGCAGATCGGGCCGATCACGATCTCGGGCAACTCGCTCGCAATACCGATCCTGGTCATTGCTCTGGTCTACGTGCCGTACATGGCACGGCCGATCCGCGGCCAGGTGCTGAGCCTGCGCGAGAAGGAGTTCGTGGAGGCGGCGCGGGCGCAGGGGGCGGGCCCGGTGCGAATCATCTTCTCGGAGATCCTGCCCAACGTCGCGTCGACGATCATCGTGTTCTTTCCGCTGATGGTCGCCAACGCGATCCTTCTCGAGGCGGCGCTTTCGTTCCTCGGAGCCGGCGTGCAGGAGCCGGAGCCGTCATGGGGCACGATGATCAGCGACGGGGTGGACCTGCTGATCACGGCGGAGCACCTGGCCATCGTCCCCGGGCTGATGCTGGTGCTCACGGTCCTGAGCCTGAATGTGTTCGGCGACGGCGCCCGCGACGCGCTCGACCCGCGCGCCAAGGTGCGCCTGGAGCACTGACGGATGGCCCGCTTCGTCATCAGGCGGCTGCTTTCGATGGCCCTGGTGATGTTCGTGGTCTCCGTTCTGACGTTCCTCATCTTCAACGTGATCCCGAACGGCGACCCGGCCTCGCGTATGGCCGGCCGCATCCCCACCGAGAACCAGATCGAGCGGATCCGCGAGGAGTGGGGCTTCGACGAGCCGCTCTACGTCCAGTACGCGACGACGATGAAGAAGGTCTTCACCGGCGACCTGATCTCCTACACGAACCAGACCGACGTGCTCGATGAGATCGTGCGCGGGATACCGGCCACGTTCTCACTCGCGATTGGCGCGGCCATCATCTGGATGCTGTTCGCGATCGCGCTCGGCCTGTTCAGCGCCATGAGGGCGGGGAGGTTCTCCGACCGCTTCCTGACCGTCCTGGCTCTGATCGGGATCTCGATGCCGGTCTTCTGGGTGGGGGCTCTGATGAACCACTACCTCGGGTTCAAGGCCGGCATATTCCCGAACGGCGGCTATGTCCCGTTCACCGAGAACCCGTTCGACTGGTTCTACCACCTGATCATGCCGTGGACGGCGCTCGCGCTGCTGTTCATCGGGTTCTACTCGCGGGTGCTGCGCGGGAACGTGCTCGACACGATGAACGAGGACTACGTGCGCACCGCTCGGGCCAAGGGCCTGTCGGAGCGCCGGATCATGATCAGGCACGTCCTGCGCAACTCGCTGATCCCGATCGTGACGCTCTGGGGGCTCGACTTCGGCGCGGTCGTCGGGGGCGGAGCGATCCTCACCGAGACGGTCTTCGATCTCCAGGGAGTGGGGGCCTACGCCGCCGAGTCGATCGGGCGGCTGGACGTGCCTCCCGTGCTCGCGGTTGTGATGTTCGGCGCCTTCTTCATCGTGCTGCTGAACACGATCGTCGACATCGTCTACGCGGCGCTTGACCCGCGGATCCGGGTGGCGTAGATGCCTTCGGAACGGTTGCTCGAGGTGTCCGGCCTCAAGGTCTCCTTCGCCACCGAGGAGGGGAGGGTCCAGGCCGTCGACGACGTGTCTTTCGAGCTCTCGAGGGGCGAGATCCTCGCGGTGGTAGGGGAGTCCGGCTGCGGCAAGTCCGTCACCGCGATGACGCTGCTGGGGCTGACGCGCTCGCCCAATGCCCGCTTCGAGGGGTTGGCGAGGTACCAGGGGCAGGAGCTGATCACCGCCTCGGAGGAGGAGCTCAGGCGCGTGCGGGGCGCCGAGATCGCGATGATCTTCCAGGACCCGATGACCTCGCTCAACCCGGTCGTGCGGGTGGGCGAGCAGATCGTGGAGCAGATCCAGGAGCACGAGGGGATCCCCGACGCCCAGGCGCAGGAGAGGGCCATCGAGCTGCTGGAGAAGGTGGGGATCCCACGGGCGCGGGAGCGGATCGACTCGTATCCGTACGAGTTCTCCGGTGGCATGCGCCAGCGCGTGATGATCGCGTTGGCGCTGTCGTGCGATCCCTCGATCCTGATCGCTGACGAGCCCACGACGGCTTTGGACGTGACGATCCAGGCGCAGATCCTCGAGCGGATTCGCGAGCTACGCGATGAGACCGGGGCGGCGGTGATCCTCGTGACCCACGACCTTGGCGTTGTGGCCGACGTGGCCGACCGGATCGCGGTCATGTACGCGGGGCGGATCGTCGAGCAGGGGACGCTCGACGACATCTTCTACGACCCCCAACACCCATACACGTGGGGCCTGCTCGGCTCGATCACCCGGATCGACAAGCCGCGGCCCGAGCGCCTGCCGGCCATTCCGGGACTGCCGCCGTCTCTGGCCGACCGTCCCAAGGGCTGCCACTTCCGGCCGCGCTGCCCCCACGAGTTCGCGCGCTGTCCGGAGACGCCGATGTTGGAGCCGCGGCTCGAGGGCAAGCCCCAGCACGCCGACCGCTGCTGGCTGTCCCCCGAGCAGAAGAGGTCGCTGCGCGAGGTCCAGCCGGGCGAGATCGGGCTAACCGCGGTCGAGGAGGCGGCTTCCTCTTGAGCGAGAACGGCGCGCCGCTCGTCGAGGTGGAGCACCTCAAGCTCCACTTCCCGATCAAGCATGGGGTGCTGATCGATCGCGAGGTGGCCCGTGTCCATGCGGTCGATGACGTGACCTTCGCCTTGCGCGAGGGGGAGACCCTCGGCCTCGTGGGGGAGTCCGGTTGCGGCAAGACGACCTTGTCCCGCGCGCTGATGCGCCTGATCGACCCCACCGAAGGCGTGATCCGCTTCCGCGGCGACGACATCACGAGCGCGTCGCGCAAGCAGCTGCGCCCGCTACGGCGCCAGATGCAGATGGTCTTCCAGGACCCGTTCGCATCCTTGAATCCCCGCAAGCGGGTCGTGCAGATCATCGGCACGCCGCTGCGGCTGCACGGCTGCGAGCGCGAGGACGTCGAGGACCGCGTGCGAGAGCTGCTCGACCGGGTGGGCCTCGCCGGCGAGCACCTCAACCGCTTCCCGCACGAGTTCTCGGGCGGCCAGCGCCAGCGGATCGGCGTGGCGCGTGCCCTGGCCCTGGAGCCGCGGCTGATCGTGCTCGACGAGCCGGTCTCGGCCCTGGACGTCTCGATCCAGGCCCAGATCATCAACCTGCTCGACGACCTCCAGGACGACTTCGGCCTGACCTACCTGTTCGTGGCTCACGATCTGAGCGTCGTGCGCCACGTGAGCGACCGGATCGCGGTCATGTACCTCGGCAAGCTGATGGAGGTCTCGGCCGCCGAGGAGCTCTACCGAAAGCCGATCCATCCGTACACGAGCGCTCTGCTCTCGGCGATCCCGATCCCCGACCCGAACGAAAACCGGCGCCGCCCCCGGCTGGTCGTCTCCGGCGAACCGCCCAATCCGATCGACCCACCCTCCGGCTGCGTGTTCCACCCGCGC
>DATACN010000054.1:0-5582 GCA_036258995.1 Thermoleophilaceae bacterium
GTCGAGCAGGTGAAGGGCCTGTCGGCCCGCCAGCTCGTGATCGACGGCGAGATGATCGTGGTGGTCGACGGGGTCCAGGAGTTCGACCTCCTATCGCAGCGGATCCACCCCGCGGCCTCCCGCGTCGAGATGCTCGCGCGCGAGACTCCGGCCCGCTTCGTGGCCTTCGACCTGCTCGCCGACGGCAAGGAGGTCCTGCTCGACCAATCCTATGAGAGGCGGCGCAAGCAGCTGCTCAAGCGCGTCGGGGATCCGGTGGAGCTGACGCCGGTCGTCAACACCGCCGACGACGCCGGCCAGTGGCTGACCGGTACCTCCGAGGGCGTCATCGCCAAGCAGTCCGCGGCGCCCTACCTCCCGGGCGAGCGCAAGGGGATGGTCAAGATCAAGCGCGTCCGGACGGCGGATGCCGTCGTCATGGCGTTCCGCTTCGGCAAGGAGCCGAACACGGTCGGATCGCTCATCCTCGGCATGTACGACGAGAAGGGCGAGCTGTGCGTGGTGGGCCACACCTCGAGCTTCACCGCCAAGCAGAAGCGCGAGCTGCTCGAGCTGCTCGAGCCCATCCGCACCCACGAGCGCGGCTCAGGCGAGCCGAGCCGCTGGAAGTCGGACGAGGAGCTCGTGTGGGAGGGCCTGCGGCCGGAGCTCGTGGTCGAGGTCAACTTCGACCACATAACCGGCCGACGCATTCGTCATGGTGCGAAGTTCGTGCGCTTCAGGCACGACAAACGTCCAGAGGAGTGCTCGATCTCGCAACTCCGCGAGTAGCCTCGGGTTCTGATCACGATGCGGCGATTGGCCCTGGGACTGACTGCTGCCGTATGCCTGCTCGCGCCTGCCTCGGCGCACGGAGCGCGGTTGATCGACCTGGGGGACTTCGATCAGCCCATCCACGTAGCGGCGCCGCCGGGCGACAACTCGCGCCTGATGGTGGTGCAGAAGGAAGGCCTCATCCAGGTGCTCGAGGGTGGCGCCCAGAGCACGTTCCTCGACGTCGAAACCACGGTGGGTGTCGAAAGCGGAGGCGAGCAGGGACTTCTGTCGATGGCCTTCGCGCCGGACTACGCGACAAGCGGCCGCTTCTACGTCTATTACACCGCCGCCGATGGAAGCGCAAACCGGGTGGACGAGTTCCAAGTATCGGCGAACCGCAGCGTCGCGGACACCGGCACGCGGCGCCCCGTGATCAGCATTCCGCACGGGACGGCCGCCAACCACAACGGGGGCACGATCGCCTTCGGGCCCGACGGCTTCCTGTACATCGCGCCTGGCGATGGCGGCAACACCGCCGACCTCGCCCAAGACATCGACTCGCTGTCCGGGAAGGTGCTCCGGATCGACCCCCGGTCCGGAGCGACGTACACCATCCCGCCGGGCAACCCCTTCGCCGGGCCGACTCCTGGCGCCGACGAGGTCTTCCACCTCGGCCTGCGCAACCCGTTTCGGTTCTCGTTCGACCGCGGCAGCGGCGACCTGATCATCGGCGACGTCGGCTCCTCGGGACCGAACCGCACCGAGGAGGTCACATTGGTCCCGGCCGGGACCCCCGCCGGGCGCAACTTCGGATGGCCAGAGTGCGAGGGAACCACGTGCACCGGGACAGAGCCGCCGGATCACTTCAAGCCGGCGCTGCAGTATCAGCGTCCGAGCGGCAGCACCGCCGTTACCGGAGGGGTGGTCGTCCGCGACCCGGCCATCCCGGAGCTGCTCGGGCAGTACATCTACGCTGACTTCTACGCCAGCCCCATCCGCGCGGCGACCCTGACCGCCCAGGCAGGAGCCGGCGATGGCACGCCGACCGGGCTGGGTTCGGGGAGCATCGCCGCCTTCAACGAGGACAACGCGGGCTGCGTGTACGTGACGTCGCTCGGCGGCAACGTCTTCCGCCTGGCGCCCGATACGGGCCCTGCGCCGGTGCCGTGCGCCGCGGCCTCCCAGCAACCCCCTCCCGGAGGGGGGACCGGCGACCGGACGGCGCCCTTGCTGAGCGCGCGGGTACCTTCGCGGCAGCGCGTGCTGCGCAACCGGGGAGCGATCGGCTACGGCCGGTGCAACGAGCTCTGCCGCATGTCGATGACCGCGCGGGCGCGCATCGGCCGTCTGGTCTATCCGCTCCGGACGGCCCGCGCCAATCGCCGGGGCGGCCGCCGGGCGCGGCTGCGCGCCAGGCTCACCCGGCGGTCGCGGCGGGCCCTGCTCCGGGCCCTCGCGCGCGGCCGCCGCCCCGTGGTGGTCGTGGTGCTGTCCGCGACCGATCCCGCCGGCAACGCCTCGCGCCGGGTGCGCTTCAGGATCCGCGTGCGGCGCTGATCTCGTCCAGCCGGCGCGCGAGGAACGAGCGCTCCACCGGGTTGGCTGTCAGCTCCAGCGCGGCCCGGTAGGCCGACCGGGCCTCGGCCTGGCGGCCAAGGCGCGCGAGCAGGTCGGCCCGGGTCGAGTGGAGCAGGTGGTAGCGCTCGAGGCTGCCTTCGGCCATGAGCCTCTCGACGAAATCGAGCCCGGCCGCAGGGCCCTCTGCCATGGCCACCGCAACCGCGCGGTTGAGCTCGATGACGGGGGAGGGCCGCACCGCGACGAGCCGGTCGTAGAGCGCCGCGATCCACTCCCAGTCGGTGTCCTCCGCGGCGGCGGCGCGGGCATGCTCCGCGGCGATGGCGGCTTGGAGCGCGTAGGGGCCCGAAGGCTGCTCGCGCCTGGCCTGGCGGGTGAGCGACAGGCCCTCGGCGATCTCGTCGGCATTCCACAACGAGCGGTCCTGGTCCGGGAGTAGCACCAGCTCGCCATCGGGCCCGGTGCGCGCGTCGCGGCGCGAATGCTGGAGCAGCATCAGCGCCAGCAGGCCCCGCGCCTCGGGCTCGTCCGGCATCAGCTCCACGAGGACTCGCGCGAGGCGGATCGCCTCCTGGCACAGCTCCCCCTGCACGAGCTCGCCCGAGCTCGCGAGATAGCCCTCGTTGAAGATGAGGTAGAGAGCCGAGAGCACCGAGCGCAGGCGCTCAGGCAGATCGTGGTCGGCCGGGACCGCGTACGGGATGCGCGCGTCGCGGATCTTCCGCTTCGCCCGCACGAGCCGCTGCTGCATGGCCTGCTCTGAGGTCACGAACGCGCGGGCGATCTGCGGTGTTTGCAGGCCCCCGAGGGTTCGGAGGGTCAGCGCGACCCGGGCCTCCGGCGACAGCGCCGGATGGCAGCAAGTGAAGATCAAGCGCAAGCGGTCGTCGGGGATGGTGGTCGGCTGCACCTCGTCTCCCTCGTCCTCGTCGCGCGCCAGGGCCGCCAGATCCGCCCGTTTCTCGGTCAGCCTCCTCTCGCGGCGGAGGCGGTCGATCGCCTTCCGCCGGGCGACGGTGGTTATCCAGGCGGCCGGCCTGTCCGGCACCCCCTGCTCCGGCCAGCGGCGCAGCGCCATGACGAAGGCCTCCTGCACCGCCTCCTCGGCGAGGTCGAAGTCGCCGAGCACCCGGATCAGGGTCGCGACCGCCCGTCCCGACTCGCGTCGGAACAGGCGATCGACGACTTCTCGAGGGTGGGCTACTGTCGCGCCGGCTCCTGGGCCGCGTGGGGGTCGCCCTCCACGCCCATGGCCTCGTAGTCCATCACCGGACGGACCTCCACGGCGCCCTTCTGGAACGGGATCCGCTTCGCCCAGGCGAGCGCCTCGTCGAGGTCCTTGCACTCGAGCAGGTAGAAGCCGCCGAGCTGCTCCTTGGTCTCGGCGAAGGGGCCGTCCGTGAGCGTGGGCTCGCTCCCCTCCTCGATGCGCACCGTCGTCGCCGTGGCGCTCGGCTGGAGTCCGTCTCCGGCTACGAACGCGCCGGATTGGACGGCCTCCTGACCGTACGCCGTCCAGCGGTCCATGATCGCCTTCTGCTGCTCGGGCGTCATGTCCTCGCCGCCGCCTTCTTCCGTGAACAGGCTGAGCATGTACCTCATGGGACCTCCTTTGTCTGGGCGGCGCCAGTCGCCGCGTTCACCCTAACGACGAACGGGATCGCGCAGATCGACGGTCCGAGACGGAATTTTTTCGTCAGCATGTGACCGTGGCGGAACTGGAGGTAGTCGCCGGCGACGTGACCGAGCTCGAGGTGGACGCGATCGCCAACGCCGCCAACACCGAGCTCAAGCATGGCGGAGGCGTGGCGGCCGCGATCAGCCGCGCCGGCGGGCCCGACGTGCAGCGCGAGTCCGACGAGAAGGCACCGATCGGCCTCGGCGAGGCGGTCGAGACCACGGCCGGCGACATGCCCGCCCGCTACGTGATCCACGCCGCGACGATGGAGCTCGGCGGGCCCACTTCGGCCGACGTCATCGACCGCGCCAGCCGCGCGACTCTGGCCAAGGCCGAGGAGCTCGGCTGCTCGTCGCTCGCGCTGGTGGCCTTCGGCACCGGCGTCGGCGGCTTCCCGCTCGAGGAGGCGGCGCGGATCATGGTCGGCGCCGCCCGCGACCACGAGGGCAAGCTCGAGGGCATCCTGTTCGCGGTCCGCGGCGACGAGGCGGAGCGGGCCTTCCGGGACGCGATCGAGAGCTGAGCGCGCGCGAGGCGGCTTGAGCGGGCCCATCCTCGTCGCGCCCGACAGCTTCAAGGGCACCCTGGCCGCCCCCGAAGTCGCCGCTGCCCTCGCGCGCGGCCTGCGCGCGGCGGGCCGCGAGGCCGAGGAGCTTCCCGTGGCCGACGGGGGTGAGGGCACGATGGAGGTGCTCGTTCGGGCGCTCGGCGGGGAGCTGTGCGCCGCCGAGGTGAGCGACTCGCTGGGCCGCGCGGTCGAGGCGTCCTTCGCCCTGCTGCCGGACGGGCGTACCGCGGTGGTCGAGACCGCACAGGCCAGCGGCCTCTGGCGGGTGGACGAGAGCGAGCGCGACGCCTGGGCCGCGTCCACCCGCGGCACCGGCGAGCTGATCGTCGCGGCCGTCCGCGCGGGAGCCGAGACGGTGATCGTGACGGTCGGCGGCTCGGCCACCACCGACGGCGGCGAGGGAGCGCTGTCGGCGCTCGACGAGGCGGGCGTCCAGCCGAAGCTCGAGGTCCTCTGCGACGTGCGAACCCCATGGGAGCTGGCACCGAGCGTCTTCGCGCCCCAGAAGGGGGCCGACCAGAAGACCGTCGCCAGGCTCGAGCGCCGCCTCGACGAGCTGGCGGATGCCGCGCCCCACGACCCGCGGGGCGAGCCGATGACCGGGGCGGCCGGCGGCCTGTCGGGCGGGCTGTGGGCCCACCGGAGCGCGAAGCTCCGGCCGGGCGCCGCCTACGTGCTCGACGCGGTTGGCTTCGACGACCTGATGCGGGCCGCGCCGTTCGTGGTGACCGGCGAGGGCCGGCTGGACGAGCAGACCCTCCAGGGCAAACTCGTCGGGGAGCTGGCAACCCGCTGCCGCCAGAACGGCGTGAGCTGTCACGCGGTGGTCGGCCAGAACGCCCTCGATCCGTTCCAGGTACGGATGCTCGACCTGGCCTCGGTCACCGAGGCCGGGACGCCGGCGGAGCTGGAGGGGGCGGGGCGACTGCTCGGTGCGGGCTAGCTGGGCGCCGGCACGCCGCTGCGGCGCTCGACCGACACCGAATACGCCTTGGGCCTGAA
>DATACN010000055.1:0-4230 GCA_036258995.1 Thermoleophilaceae bacterium
GCGCGGGTGCGGGTGCCGGCGCGGGAGCAGGCGCCGGCTGCCGCGGCTGCTGCGGCGCGGGCTGGCGAGGCGCCCCTCCTCCGCTCTCCGGGGCGTCCGGGGCGCTGCCGGCGGGGGCGGCCGCCTCGGCCGGGGGCGCGGGCAGGGAGGGGCCGGGCGTCACGGGGACGGCCTCGTCCTCGTCCTCGTCGTCCTCCTTGCCGTCCTCGAGGTCCCGCTGCTCGCGGATCTCGATCCAGGAGGACATCAAGTCCTGCCAGATCTCGGCCGGATAGGTGCCGCCGGCCACCGGGCCGCCGAGGTACTCGGTCTCCATCGGAATCAACTTGTCGGGGTAACCCACCCACACGGCGACCGTCAGCTCCTCGTTGAAGCCGACGAACCACGCGTCGCCGTAGTTCTCGGTGGTGCCGGTCTTGCCGGCCGCGAACTCGCCGATCTGGGCGGCCTCGCCGGTGCCGCCGAGCACTACGCCGGCCAGGATCTGGTGGGCGGTCTCGCCGATCTCCGTCGAGAAGACCCGCTCGGTCTTCCTATCGTTCTTATCCTCGATGCCGGCACCTTCGACACGCTCGATCGCCACAGGCCCGCTGCCGCCGGGCGCGAGGCTGCCGGACACCTTCACGCCCCGATTCGCGATGGTCGAGTACGCGTAGGCCATCTCGAGCGGGGTCAGGCCCTGCTCGAGGCCGCCCAGGGTCATGGCGGGGTTCGTCGAGATCGGCGTGCGAATGCCCATCTCGTGCGCGATGCGCGCGATCCGCTCGGTGCCCACCTGGAGCCCGAGCTCGGCGTAGACGGAGTTGTCCGAAACCGCGGTGGCGGTCCGGAGCGAGGCCGATCCGTAGTACTGGTCCTCGTAGTTCGAGACGTTGAAGTGCTCTTTGCCGCCCGTGCCCGGCACGGGGAAGCTCTTCTCGTGCGACGCGTACACCGCGTCGGGGCTGATGCCCTTCTGGAGCGCAGCGATCAGCGTGAACGGCTTGAACGCCGAGCCGGGCTGGCGATGGCCGTTGGTGGCGAGGTTGAACGGGGTCTCGTCGAAGTCCGTGCCGCCGACCATGGCCTTGACCTCGCCTGACTTGTTCTCGATCGCCACCAGTGAGGCGGCCGGGCCGATCGCGCCGAGGCGGCCGGCGATCGCCTGCTCGGCGGCGGCCTGCAGCTCGGGGTCGAGCGTGGTCTTGATTTTCAGGCCGCCCCCGAAGACCACGCCGGGCCGGTAGCGGTCCACGAGCTGCTGGGTGAGCCAGCTCGAGAAGTAGGGCTCGTCCGAGTCGGGGCTCGGCGGATGCACGTCGTTCTCGTCGGGCACCTCTTCCTCGAGAGCATCGTCGTACTGGGCGCGGCTGATCATCTGCTGCTCGAGCATCCGCTTGAGCACCAGGTTCCTGCGGGCCTCGGCGCGCTTGGGGTTCTCGACCGGGTCGTACATCGCGGGCGAGGCGATCAGCCCGGCGAGCAGCGCAGCCTCGGCGGGCGAGGCGTCCGCGGCGGCGATCTCCGGCTGCGGCTCGGCCATCCCAAGCGCCTCGAGCTCATCCTGGTCGTCGCCGCCGCCGAAGTAGGTGCGCATCGCGGACTCGATGCCATACGCGCCGTTGCCGAAGTACACGCTGTTCAGGTACTGGGTGATGATCTTCTGCTTCGACCAGCGGCGCTCCATGTGGTAGGCCAGGGCGGCCTCACGCAGCTTCTGGAACACCGAGCGGTTGCCCTGGGCCGAGAGCGCGTTCTTGACGAATTGCTGTGTGATCGTCGAGCCGCCCTGAACCGCCTTCTGCCGGCGGATGTCCTGCCAGAAGGCGCGCGCGATGCCCCTGTAGTCGACGCCCTCGTGCTCGTAGAAGCGGCGGTCCTCGATCGCGATCACCGCGTTCTCGATCATCGGCGAGATCTTGTCCTCGGTCAGCAGGATGCGGTTGAGGTTGCCGGTGAGCTTGGCGATCTCCGTCCGCTCCTTGTCGTCGGCCAGCAGGACCGAGTTCTTCGCCTTGCGGTACTCGGCCTGGCTCTCGAGCGCCGGCAGGTCGCTCGCCACCGCCATCAGCATCCCGAACACCGTCGAGACCAAGGCCAGGCAGGAGAGGCCGAAGAGGATGAACGCCAGGCGCAGCTTCTTCAGGCGCGTGCGCGGGTATTGGGGAGGGCCGCCGTTGCCCATCTCGGGCCCCGGCTCGACCGGGGCGAGGGGCGGCGTTCGAGGCAGCGTTGACGTCGGCGGCTCGTTCATCCTGTTGCGGCTCCGGCAGACAGAACCCGCGCTCCGCGGAGCGTCTAGAGGCGGCGCACCACCCGCGCGGGCACGGCCCTTCGCACGGGCGCCTGACGAGCGCGGCAGTCTAGCATTGGCCCGATGACGGACCCGGCGGTCGAGGCCTCCCGCTTCCTGCTCAGAAACGCCGTCGAGTCCCTACCGAAGGGGGAGCTGGAGCGCCGGCTCGCAAGCGGCCGCACCCTGCGCGTCAAGCTCGGCGTGGACCCCACGACGCCCGACATCCACCTGGGCCACACCGTCGTTCTGCGCAAGTTGCGGGAATTCCAGGACCTCGGCCACCAGGTGGTCCTGATCATCGGCGACTTCACCGGCAGGGTGGGGGATCCGAGCGGGCGCTCGTCGACAAGGCCCCAGGTGGACCCCGAGGAGATCGACCGCAACGCCGGGACCTACCAGGAGCAGGCCTTCAAGGTGCTCGACCGCGACCGGACCGAGGTGCGGCGCAACGGCGAGTGGCTCGACATGCCGATGGAGGACCTGTTCCGGCTCGCCCGGACGGCCACCGTCGCGCAGCTGCTCGACCGTGACGACTTCGCCAAGCGCTACTCGGCGGGCGACCCGATCTCGATCCTCGAGCTGCTCTACCCGCTGATGCAGGGCTATGACTCGGTGGCCGTGAGGTCCGACGTGGAGCTGGGCGCCACCGATCAGCTCTTCAACGTCCTCCTCGCGCGCGAGGTCCAGCAGGCCTACGGGGTCGAGCCCCAGTCGGTCCTGACCATGCCGATCCTGCCCGGCACCGACGGCGTGCAGAAGATGTCGAAGTCGCTCGGCAACTACGTGGGGGTGACCGACCCGCCAGAGGAGATGTTCGGCAAGCTGATGCGCGTCCCCGACGACGTGATGCCCATCTACTACCGGCTCCTGCTCGACGAGGAGCTCGATCCCGGCCGGCCTGCCGTGGAGTCGAAGCGGGCGATGGCCCGCGCGCTCACGGCCCGCTACCACGGCGAGGGCGCGGCCCGCGACGCCGAGGCCCACTTCGACCGGCTCCACGTGGAGCGCGCCGCCCCCGACGAGGTCGAGGAGTTCGCCTTCCGCGCGCCCGACGGCACCGTCCACCTGCCCGCGCTGATCTCCGACGCCTTCGGGATCTCGCGATCGGAAGGCCGCCGGCTGCTTGCCCAGGACGGGGTGAGGCTCGACGGGCGCCCGCTCGGCAACGGGGTGCTGGACCTTCCGGCCGCCGAACTCGACGGGGGCGTGCTCCAGGTCGGGAAGCGCCGTTTCAAGCGCCTTCGTCTGACCTGAATGGGTGCCTTCGTTGACTGATTTCCGGCGGCCGCGGGCCTTGTCGGGGGCCGGATCCCGGTGCTATGCTGGTCGGCCGCACTCGGGGCGGAGCACCCGTCCCTGGGCGCAGGCGGTCTTTGAAAACTCAGCAGCACGCGCGACCTAACGGTCGCGCCCAGGTTCGACCTGAGCTCGCTTCGGCGAGCGAGGGCTTATGAATCAACCCGTCGAGTCCAGGCCGGAGCAGGTGTACGCGCCGGCCACTGACGACTTGACAACTCTCTGATCTGACAGTGGAGCCGGCTTTCGGGCCGGATTGATACCCACGCCAGACTTTCACGGAGAGTTTGATCCTGGCTCAGGACGAACGCTGGCGGCGTGCTTAACACATGCAAGTGGAGCGACGAACCAGGCTTCGGCCTGGGGCAAAGCCGCGAACGGGTGAGTAACACGTGGGTAACCTGCCCCGATGACTGGGACAACCCGGGGAAACCCGGGCTAATACCGGATGTGCTGCCCTCACACAGGTGAGGGCTGGAAAGGAAGCTTCGGCCTCCGCATCGGGATGGGCCCGCGGCCCATTAGCTTGTTGGTGAGGTAACGGCTCACCAAGGCCGCGATGGGTAGCTGGTCTGAGAGGACGATCAGCCACACTGGGACTGAGACACGGCCCAGACTCCTACGGGAGGCAGCAGTGGGGAATCTTGCGCAATGCGCGA
>DATACN010000056.1:0-3271 GCA_036258995.1 Thermoleophilaceae bacterium
ACCCTCTCGAGGTCCTCCTGCACCTGGTGGCGCAGCTTTCGCTGCGTGCTGCCCTCCTCCCGCTCGGCCTCGGTCTCTCCCACGCAGAGGATGGGGACCAGGCCGGCGGCGAGCGCGGCTGGGACCTTGTCCTGCAGGGCGCTGTCGGTCTCACCCGCCTCCGCGCGGCGCTCGGAATGCCCGAGGACCACCGCGTCAACTCCCAGCTCGGTGAGCATCGGCGCGGAGATATGGCCGGTATAGGCGCCGGCCTCGTCCTGGTGCATGTCCTGGGCAGCCACCAGCACGCCGCTCCCGTCGAGCAGCGAGACCACGAGATCGAGCGCGGTGAATGGCACGCACAGGCCCACGTCGGCGGGCCGCTCGCCCTCGGCAGGGATCAGCTCGAGCAGCTTCTCGCAGTAGGGCTTCGCCTGCGCGCGCGTCCCCCACATCTTCCAGTTGCCGGCGATCAGCGGCCGGCGATCAGGCATCGTCGAGCGCCTCCACGCCCGGCAGCTGCTTGCCCTCGAGCAGCTCCAGGGCCGCCCCGCCGCCCGTCGACAGATGAGAGACCCGGTCGGCCAGCCCGAACTCGGCCAGCGCGGCGGCCGAGTCTCCCCCGCCCACCACCGTGACTCCGGGGGCGCCGGCGACCGTCTCGGCGACCGCGCGCGTTCCCGCGGCGAACGGCTCGAGCTCGAACGCCCCCATCGGGCCGTTCCAGAACACCGTGCCCGCCTCGGACAGCTCGCTCGCGTAGGCCTCGGCGGTCTTCGGCCCGATGTCGAGGCCCATCCAGCCGTCGGGCACGTCCACCCCGTCCTGCTCGCGGCGCTCCGCGCCCTCCTCGAAGCGGTCGCCGAGCACGAGGTCGGTCGGCAGGACCAGGCGAGAGCGCCCTCCCTCCGCGGCCCGCAGAGCCTTGGCGGCGAGCTCGACGCCCTCCTCCTCGACCAGCGAGTCCCCGGTCGGATGGCCCTGGGCGCGGAAGAAGCTGAAGCACATGGCGCCCCCGATCAGCAGAGTGTCGGCCAGCTCGAGGAAGCGTTCGATCAGCGCGATCTTGTCGGTCACCTTGGCTCCGCCCAGGAGCACCACCAGGGGGCGCTCGGGCCGCTCGACGATCCCGCGCAGGGTCGTGACCTCCCGCTCGAGCAGCAGGCCGGCCGCCGACGGCAGCTGCTCGGCCACGCCGACCGTCGAGGCGTGGGCGCGGTGGGCCGAGCCGAAGGCGTCGTTGACGTAGGCCTCGGCGAGCGAGCCGAGCTCGCGCGCGAGCGCGGGGTCGTTCTTCGTCTCGCCCCGCTCCCAGCGGGTGTTCTCGAGCACGAGCACGTGCCCTGGCTCGAGCCGGGAGATGCCATGGCGCACCTCGGGCCCGACCACCTCCGGCGCCTGGTGCACCGGCGTGTCGAGCAGCTCGCCGAGGCGGTTCGAGGCCGGGCGCAGCGAGGTGCTCGGGTCACGCCCCTGCGGGCGCCCGAGATGGGAGCACAGGATCAGACGGGCGGACCTGTCGAGCAGCAGCTCGATCGTCGGCAGCGCCCCCCTGATGCGCGAGTCGTCGGCGACGCGGCCGTGCTCGAGCGGCACGTTGAAGTCGACCCGGGCGAGCACCCGGGCCCCCTCGGCCAGATCCAGGTCGCGAACGCTTCGCTTTCCGAGCGTCGCCTGGGGCGCTTCAGGCAACCGGCGCTCCGGCGCCGGCTTGGACGGCCAGCCGCTCCGCCAGGTCCACCACCCGGTTCGAGTAGCCCCACTCGTTGTCGTACCAGGCGACCACCTTCACCAGCCGCTCGCCGATCACCATCGTCAACTTGGCGTCGAACACCGACGAATAGGGCGAGGTCACGATGTCGGTCGAGACGATCGGGTCCTCGGTGTACTCGAGGATCCCCTCGAGCGGCCCTGCGTCTGCCTTGTCGGCGAACGCGGCGTTGACCTCCTCGATGCTCACAGACTGCCCGACGGTCGCGACCAGGTCGATCACGGACCCCGTGATCACGGGAGCGCGCACGGCGATCCCGTTGAGCTTGCCCTCGAGCTCGGGGATCACCAGCCCGATCGCCTTGGCCGCCCCGGTCGAGGTCGGGACGAGATTGGCCGCCGCCGCCCGGGCCCGGCGCAGGTCCTTGTGGGGGCCGTCCTGGAGGTTCTGGTCGGCCGTATAGGCGTGGATCGTGGTCATCACGCCCTGCTCGATCCCGAAGGCGTCGTGCAGCACCTTGGCCACCGGAGCAAGGCAGTTGGTCGTGCACGAGGCATTCGAGATCACGTGGTGCGACTCGGGGTCGTAGGCGTCGTCGTTGACCCCGAGGGCCAGCGTCACGTCGGGCTCCTTGGCCGGCGCGCTGATGATCACCTTGCGGGCGCCCGCGTCGAGGTGCTTGGCCGCGTCGTCGCGGGCCGTGAACAGGCCCGTCGACTCGATCACGACGTCGGCGCCCACGTCTCTCCACGGCAGGTCCGCCGGGTCTCGCTCTGCGAACACGCGCAGCTCCTTGCCGTCCACCACCAGACCGTCGTCGGTGGCAGTCACGTCGCCCGGGAAGGGCCCGAGGATCGAGTCGTACTTGAGCAGGTGGGCGAGCGTCTCGTTGTCGGTGATGTCGTTGACCCCGGTCCACTCGATGTCGGCGCCTCGCTCGTGCGCCGCGCGGAAGACGTTGCGGCCTATGCGGCCGAAGCCGTTGATCCCGGCCTTCAGGGTCATTCAGCTCTCCTTGTAGGTAGCTCGTTCGGGGGCCCGGCCTAACCTACCTGACGCTCAGGGGCGGCGTGGGGGCTTGTCGACGTCGCGATGGACTACGTCGATGAGCAGGTCGGACCGGCCCGCGTAGTGGCGGGCGAGGTGCTCCGCGATGACCACGGACCGGTGGCGCCCGCCCGTGCAGCCGATCCCCACGGTCAGGTGCGCCTTGCCCTCCTGCTCGTAGGCGGGGAGTAGGTAGTCGAGCAGCGGGATGAGCCGGTCGTAGAAGTCGGCCAGCCCGTCGGAGTTGTTGACGTAGTCCACGACCTCCCGGTCCATGCCGGTCAGCTCGCGCAGCTCCGACTCGTAGTGGGGGTTCGGCAGGAAGCGGACGTCGAAGGTCAGATCGGCGTCGCCCGGCGAGCCGTGCTTGAAGCCGAATGTCAGGAACGTGACCGACAGCTTCCCGACTGTGCCGCGGGGCAGCATCTTGTCGGCCACGACCTTGCGCAGCCGTGAGGCCGACAGGTCGGAGGTGTCGATGGAGACGTCTGCTCGCTCCTTGAGCGGGGCCAGCAGCTCGCGCTCGGCCCGGAT
>DATACN010000057.1:0-2029 GCA_036258995.1 Thermoleophilaceae bacterium
CCTAGCGCCGGGCAGCCCGCCGCGCCGGCCCCGGTGTGAGAAGCGGCACACCGATGCCGGGCGCGGGGCGTACGAGTCCTGCCAAGACTTCGATCCAGCGTAACCCCGGCTCGGCGTTTTCGCCAGCGATTCGCCCGGCGCGTCCGGCGTCAGGAGCGCGCCGGCTCGGCCGCCGGCGCGGGCTCCTTCATGGGGTCTTCGCCGCCCTCGCGGCGCACGACCGTGGCGACGGAGAGGACGATCGCCGTGGCGCCGGCCAGCATGAGCGCGGTTATCTCCTCCTCCAGGATCGCCCAGCCCAGGAAGATCGCGATCACCGGGTTCACGTAGGCGTAGGTCGCCACCGTCGAGATCGGCGCGTGCTTGAGCAGCCAAACGTACGCGGTGAAGGCCAGCCAGGAGCCGAAGACGATCAGGTAGAGGAACGCGAGCACCGAGTCGGTGTCGAAGGCACCGGGATCGACGTCCCCCCACTCGCCCGCGATCGAGCCCACCAGGACCATGCCGGCGCCGCCGAGCAGCATCTGCCAGCCCGTGGACACGAGCGCGTCGCCGGGCAGGGGAGTCCGGGAGGAGTAGAACGACCCCGCGGCCCAGAAGATCGACGCGCCCACCACCACGAGCGTCCAGCCCAGGGGCGCGTCGTCGGGGCGGTCCCCCGGGAGGAGCAGCACCGCGAGCCCCAGGAACCCGACCAGCACACCGGCGACGGTGGCTGCCGGCACCCGGTCGCCGTGCAGGGAGCGCATCACGATCACCCAGAGGGGGACCGCACCGATGATCAGCGCCGCGAGCGCCGAGGGCACGTCGCGCTCGGCCACGGTGACCAGCCCGTTGCCGCCGAAGCACAGCAGCGTTCCGATCAGCGCGGCGCCCGCCAGCTCGCGCCGGCCCACCCGCACCCGCTTCAGTCCCCCGCGCAGGGCGAGCACGGCCAGGAACACGGCACCGGCCACGGCGAAGCGGACCCCCGCCGACAGCAGCGGCGGCATGGTCTCGACCATCACCCGTATCGCGAGGTAGGTCGACCCCCAGACGACGTAGATGGTGGCGAGGGCCGCGGGGAGCACTGTCCAACAAACGTGGCAGACGCTCCGTTTGTGAGCGCTAGCGTCGGTCCGAGGGCTGGCGCAGCGGGGACGGGCTGCCGTCGGAGGCGGTGGCCGGGTTGTCCTTCGCCCACTGGACGATCTTCTTGGAGCCCTGGACGACCTCGTCGTCGTCGGTGACGAGCACGGGGACCCAGTCGTTGCCGGTCAGCCCCCGCACCTCGCCCCGGGTCGGGTTGAGGAAGCTCGGCAGCATCCCCAGGCCGTACTGCCTCTTGACCTCGGGGTCCCAGCCCGACTCCTTGAGCGCCTCGTGCGCGTTGCGGCAGGGATGGCCGCCCGGACGGGGCGAACGGAACAGCCCCCAGCAGATGTAGAGCCTCATGGGCGGGCAGGCTAATCCACCAGCGGCGTGACCGCGGCCTCGGCCGGGCGCACGAAGACCCTGTCGCCGACCTCGTAGACCTGGAGCGAGGGGAGCTGCACCAGCAGGGTGCGCCCGCCCTCGTGGCGCAGGCGGTAGAGCACGTCGTGGCCCCGGAACTCCCGCGAGACGACCTCTGCGTTGCCGCGGTCGTCGCCGCGCAGGTCGAGCTGCTCGGGACGGACCGCCACCTGCACGGTGCCGGTGACCGGCCAGGCCAGGTCGAAGAACCCGAGCTCGGTCTCGACGCCCGGCCCTCGCGCCACGCCTGAGAGCACGTTCACCTCGCCCAGGAACTGAGCCGTCCAGCGGCCCGCCGGCCGGGCGTAGACGTCCTCCGGCGCCCCGACCTGTATCAGGCGGCCCTCCCGCATCACGGCCACGCGGTCGGCCAGCGAGAGGGCCTCCTCCTGGTCGTGCGTAACGAGGATCGCGGTGGCCTCGGCGTCGCGGAGGATCAGCTCGACCTCGCGGCGCAGCCCGGCTCGCAGGCTGGCGTCGAGGTTCGAGAACGGCTCGTCGAGCAGCACCACCTCCGGCCCGGGGGCGAGCGCCC
>DATACN010000058.1:0-4706 GCA_036258995.1 Thermoleophilaceae bacterium
GCCGCAGCAGACGCGCTGGCCCGGCCGGCCATAAGACCTCCACCATCGCCGCCCGACAGGGCGTCGCGGGGTGATGGCGGAGTCGATCCCCTAGCGGGGGCGGCGCACCAGCACGCGGCGACGGGCCAGCGCGCCACCGGCCGCGTCGGCGTTGCGGGCGGACAGGACCAGGTCCTGGGTGCGGCTGCGGCGCAGCAGCCGCAGGCGTCGGGGGGTCAGGCGGAAGCGCAGGGTCTTTGCCGCTCCCGGCGCGATCCGGTAGCGGCGCGCCCGGCGGGCGCCCTGCAGGCGGGCGCGGCCGCGGCAGCCGGGCCGCATCGCGCTCGGCCAGCGCGGCGGGCAATGCAGCTGGGCAATGACGATTCCGCGGCGGCTGGCGCTCCAGCGAACGAGGGTGAGCTGCACCGCTCGGGCACGGGCGGGGCCGGCCGGGGGCAGCGGTATCGCCGACGAGTCCTGGCTGTATTCGTTCGGGCGGGTGATCGCCTGCTGGAAGCCGTGGTCGCTTCCCTCCGGGTTCACGGGCCGCTCTCGCTCGGGGCCGTGGGTGCCGACGTGCTGGTCGGTGATCGACGCGAGAATGCGCTTGTAGATCTCGTGCTCCCAATCGGCATCGCCTCCGGGCGTGCCGCCCTCATGGCCGGTTCGGACGAACACGATTCCCTGAGAGGGGAAGACGGTCACGAGCTGGCCGAACAGGCCGGAGAAGCGGTACAGGTCGGGCGGTAGGTCGGGGAAGTCCCGCCCCTCCACCACCGGGCGCTCTTCCACTCGCGCGCCGACGCACGGCTCGCCCGCGTTGAGCCAGTGCATGAACCCGTAGCACCCGTTCGTGCGGGCGGGCGTGATCGCCTGCCGCATGTAGCCTCGGCTCAGCAGCCGGTTGCCGCGCCAGACGCCGTCGCGGCGCATCAGCTCGCCGAGCCGTCCGTAGTCGTCCGGGCGCATGTGGACGCCGTAGAAACCCTGCACGTGCCCCGCCCGGTCGCGCTCCCAGCGCCAGCTGCCGGCGGCGATCCCGATCGGGTCCATCACCTCGCGCTGGCCGAAGGCCTGGAAGTCCTCGCCGACCGCCCGCCCCACCTGCTCGGCGAGCAGCGCCACGGCGCTCTGCGCGTACTCGAAGTAGGTGCCCGGCTTGTGGACCACCGGAAGAGTGAGCGCGTCCCGCACCCGGTCCTGCTGGGTGAAGATGTTGTAGTCGCGGAAGCCGTTCCAATGGAGGCCCGAGCTCATCGTGAGCAGGTGCCGCGCGGTGATCGCCCCGTGCGGCGCGTCGGCCTCCGGGAGCAGCGAGCCGACCGGGTCGTCCGGCCCGATCAGACGCTGCGTCATGGCCCGCCCGAAGATCAGAGACGTAACCGACTTCGCCATCGACCAGCTCTGGTACTGCTGGTTGCGGTTGACGGGGGCGAGCCTGTCCTCGCCCACCAGGCAGCCGTGCCGGTACACGCGGATCGCGAAGCTTGACTGGGTGCTCCCGTAGTCGATCGCGCTTTGCAGCTTGGCAGCGTCCATGCCTGCCTCGGCGGGCGTGGCCCGCTCCCACTGCGCGCCCGGCTCGGCGCAGGTCTTGGCCGCCGAGGCCGGTCCAGCGCAGGCGAGCGCCGACAGGGCGATCCCCGCCGCCAGCGCCGCGCGCCGGCCCCAAGCCGCGCCTCGGTTGGCCACGGATGGGGAAATACCCGCCCGCGGCCGTGCACAATCCCCCGCCCATGGATGCCAAGCGAGCGCTCATCGCGCTCACGGTGGTCGGCGGCCTGTTCCGGTTCGGCACGCTCGACCTGCAGAGCTACTGGCTCGACGAGGCCGCGACGGTGGAGCTGGTCACGCTCGACCTGTCGGGGATGCTGCACCGCGTCCCCGACAGCGAGTCGAGCCCGCCGCTGTACTACGTGCTCGCCTGGCTCTGGACCCAGGTCTTCGGCAGCGGTGAGGTGGGCCTGCGCTCGCTGTCGGCGCTGTTCGGGACCGCGTCGATCCCGGTGGCGTACGCCGCGGCGGCGGAGCTCTGCTCGCGGCGCGTCGGGCTGATCGTGGCGGCCCTGGCCGCGGTCAGCCCCGTGCTCGTGTGGTACTCGCAGGAGGCGCGCGCCTACTCGCTGCTGATCCTGCTCGGCGGCCTGTCGCTGTGGTCGTTCGCGCGCCTGTTGAATCGTCCGAGCGGCACCGCGGCAGCGGCGTGGGCCGTGTCGTCGGCGCTTGCGCTGGCCACCCACTACTTCGCGGCCTTCCTCGTCCTGCCGGAAGCGGTCTGGCTCGCGGCCGTGCCGGCCGCGCGGCGCCGGGCCCTGCCCGCGCAGGCCTGCGTCGCCGCCACGGCGGCGGCGCTGCTGCCCCTGGCCCTCCACCAGCGCTCGCTCGGCCTCGCGACGTTCATCGCCGACGAGTCGCTTGCCCTGCGGCTCGCCAGGGCAGCGAAGGGCTTCCTGCTCGGCTTCGAGTCTCCGCTCGAAGTTGCGCTGACCGTGCTCGCGAGCGCGGTCGCCGGGATTGCCGCTCTCGCCGGGGTTCGGCTTGCGCGCCGGGCTGGAGACCGGGGCGTGAGGAAGGCCGCGGTGATCGGCGGCGCCGCCGTGGCCGTCCCGCTGCTGCTCGCGCTCGTCGACGTGGACTACTTCGACACGCGCAACCTGCTCGCGGCGTGGCTCCCCCTGATGGTGGTGGTGGGAGGGGGGCTGGCCGCTCACCGGATCGGCCTGGCGGGCCTCGCCGTGCTCTGCGCCGCGGGCCTGGCGAGCGTGGTGGGCGTGGCCCTAGAGCCGACCTGGCAGCGCGACGACTGGCGCGGCATGGCGGAGGCGCTCGGTCCCGCGGACGCTCCCCGAGTGCTCGTGGTGCAGCCGGCCAGCGGGCGCCGCCCGCTTGGCGTCTACCTCGACGAGCTGTCGCCCCTGCCGGACCGAGGCCGGCGGGTCGCAGAGCTCGCGTCCGTCTATCCGGTGCGCCGGGGGATGGGGGGCGCCCACCCGGCACCCCCGCCCCGCGGCGGAGCGGCGCCTCTGGCCGGGTTCTCGCTGGGCCGGCCCAGACTCAGCGACACGTACTCGATCTTCCCTCAGCGGGCTCCCGCGCCCCAGCCGATCGCGCCGGTCCAGGCCCGGGGCCTCGTGCTCGTAGCGGGCGAGCCGTTCGCCGTGCTTCTGCAGCGGCCCTAGCGAACGGGATACGAGGGAAGCCTCCCCTCGATGATGTTCTCCCGCACGCCGGTTCGGTCCATGTACACGGCGTAGCCGAGGTTCATCGCCGCGAACGCGACCACCGCGGCGACCGCCAGCCGCGGCCGCGACCTAAGGACCCAGCCGCCCGCCACGTAGAACACGGGGGCCGCGAGGAACACGATCCGCCCCCAGTCGGCGGCGAACATCATCGCCGCCCCGCACAGGGCCAGCAGCACCAGGCCGCGGCGCGCGAACGCAAGGTCGCGCAGCGCGAACGGCGCGGCCAGCCACAGCGGGCCGAACGCCGATGCCATGCGCCGCGCCTGTACGAACGGCTCCTCCAGGGCTTCGCGGAGCACATCGGCCCGCCCGCCGAGGAACGATCCGTAGCCGAGCACCTGCTCGCGGCCGACCGTCGGAACCTCCAGCCGCAGCGCGGCGTAGAGCGCGACCCCGGGGAGCGAGGCGAGGGCGACTGTGCGCGCAGCCTCGGGATCCCACGGCCGCGCCGCCCAGACGGCATAGGCGAATGGAACGAGGAACAGCGCCGACTCGCGCACGAGCGCGCCTACCGCCACGACGGCGCCGAGCGCCAGCGGCCGGCGGTCCACGATTGCGAGCGCCCCGGCGAACATCACGAGCACCGACTCCGGGTCCACGCTCCGCCCCTGCCGCAGCGAGGCCACGAGCAGCGGTGGGCAGGTGGCGAGGCAGAGCGCCAGCGCCGCCGCAAGGGGCCGGCCGGTCCCGAAGCGCCTCATCAAGACGTATGCGAGCCCGCCGCTCGCGCCCGACGACAGCCAGGCGATCGCGCTGAACGAGAACGTGTTGCCGAACGGCAGCAGGTGCACCAGCCCCGGCACCCCCACGCGGTAGGCGAAGGGGAACGTGTGAGTGCCGAACGGGTCGCGGGCCATGAGCTCGTAGATCAGCTCGTCGCCTCGGGGCTCGCGCGAGTCGAGCACGAGGGCGTCGAGCACGAGCAGGCAGGCCAGGCCGGCCAACGCCACGAGCGCGGCGTCGCGCCAGTCGCGCGGATCGCGGGCGCCGCCCGCCGGCGCCTCGGTCACGCGCGCCGGCGCGAAGGGGTCGCGGGCGGCGCTTCGCTCGCGCCAGGCCGTGCGCTGCGCAGCACGTGGGCGTCGCCGGAGCGGCGGGTTACCCGGGCGGAGTCGAGGTGCTCGAGCAGGGCCTGGGCGTAGCGACGCGACGTGCCGAGCTCGTCGCGGACGCCCGCGATCGTGGTCCGGCCGTCCCGCTCGCAGATCGCGACCACGCGGGACTCGAGCTCGTCCAGCGCCGCCGGGTGGAAGTGCAGGTTGCGCGCGACCCGCACCGCCCGGCCCTCGCGCTCGAGCGCGCGCAGCCCGCGCGCCGCCTCGGCAGGCGCGAGCCCGGCCGCCGCGGCAAGGTCGCCGTCGGCCCGCGGGGTGTGCCCGTCGGCGCGCAGCAGCTCGGCCATGCGGAGCGCGCCCTCGTCAAGCGCAAGCGCGGGCGAGCGCTTGGAGACGGGCTCGGGAGCGCGTCGCTCTGGGAGCGGCTCCT
>DATACN010000059.1:0-2393 GCA_036258995.1 Thermoleophilaceae bacterium
CAGCGCTCGGCAGCGCCATTGCGAGGGCGACGAAGGCCAGGGAAACCGCGGGGGTCAGGGCACGGCGCCGCACCACCGGGCGAGGGTAATCCGAGCCATCCCTGACCGCAAGTTAGGGAACCCGAAATCGAGGTTTCGCCCGGCTGCCCTGTGCGCTACATTCGAGCCGTGGACACGCGCAGAACCGACACCCTCAAGGCGTCACCTCGGATGTTCGAGTCGAATCTCCTCGATCGTCTGTCCCGGGTCCATCCGGTCGTGCCGCTGGTCATCTTCATCCCCGCGATCGCGATCCTGTTCGGCCTCGGCCAGGAGGGCCGCCCGCCGCTCGAGGTGATCGGGCTCCTGCTCGGGGGCTACTTCTTCTGGACGCTCACCGAGTACTGGATGCACAGGGTGGTCTTCCACTTCGAGCCAGAGGACGGCCCCGGGGCCCGGCTCCACTGGATCATCCACGGCGTCCACCATGACCACCCCAACGACCCGATGCGGCTGGTCATGCCGCCCGCGGTCAGCGTGCCGCTAGCCGCGGCGTTTCTCGGTCTGTTCGTGCTGGTGCTCGGCACCCCGGCCGCCTACCTCTTCGCGGTCGGCTTCCTCTCCGGCTACCTGATCTACGACATGACGCACTACCACGTGCACCACCACCGCGCGACGACACGGCTCGGGCGGCTCATCCGCGAGCTGCACATGCGTCATCACTTCCAGGACGACACTCGCGGCTTCGGGGTCAGCGCCCCGTTCTGGGACCACGTGTTCGGGACGCCGCAGCGCCGCTCGCGTACATAGGTCCAGTTCCGCCTGCGGCTCTAAAGGTAAGGGCCGCGGATGCCGACTCGCGACGGATGCGCGCGCGCAGGCACGCCCAGGACCTCCAGCGCCAACTCTCCGAGGCGCAGCGGCGAATTGCCGAGCTCGAGCACCGGCTCGAGACCGTCGCGCTGCGTGACCCGCTGACCGGCCTGGCCTCCCTCCACGCCTTCGACCGCCATCTGGACGCCGCCGTCGCCCGCTCCCGCCGCCACGGCGACAAGCTGAGCCTGGCGGCGGTCGACATAGACGCCTTCCGCGGGATCAACGCGCGCTACGGGCGCGAGACCGGCGACGAGGTCCTGAAGACGGTCGCGTCACGCCTGCTCTCCCTCGCCCCCGCAGGCGACCTCGTCACCCGCTCGAGCGCCGACGAATTCCTCGTGCTGCTGCCCGAGAGGGGGGCGCTCGAGTCGGCCGAGCAGTTCGTGCGACTGCAGAGGGAGCTCGAGAAGGTGCGCGTGAACGAGCTCGAGTGTGTGTCGGCTTCGATCGGGCTGGCCGAGTACAAGCTGCCGATGACCGCCGACGACCTGATAGCCGCGGCGGGCGACCGCCTGCGGCGGGCGCGGTTGAACGGCGGCGGCCGCACGGAGGCCCAGCCCGTCTCCCTCGACCGGGTGCTACCGGGCGACACCATCGCCGGCCTGGCCGAGGCGCTGCTGGAGCGCGACCGCTACACCGGCGAGCACTCCGAACACGTGGCCGAGATGGCCACCGAGGTGGCCCGCGCGATGGGCCTGGACGAGCGCGAGGTGGAGCGGGTCCGCGGAGCCGCCCTGCTGCACGACATCGGCAAGGTCGGAATCCCCGACGACATCCTCCGCAAGGGCACGGAGCTCACAGAGCCGGAGTGGCGCACCATGCGCGAGCACCCCATCATCGGCGAGCGGATCGTCCGAACCATCCCCGGCCTCGGCCCGGTCGCCAGGATCGTGCGCCACGAGCACGAGCGCTGGGACGGCGCCGGCTACCCCGACGGCCTGAGCGGCGAGGAGATCCCGATAGGCGCCCGCATCATCCAGGCCTGCGACGCCTACCACGCGATGACCTCCGACCGCCCCTACCGCAAGGCCCTCTCCCACGCCGAAGCGGTCCGCGAGCTGGCCGCCGGAGCCGCCACGCAGTTCGACCACCAGGTCACCGAGATCCTGATCGGCCGGCTGTGGGCGAACCGTCAGCTGGCGGCCGGCGCCGCGGCCTGATCGAGCTGCGCGGCCGCTACGCTTGACGCGCTCGCGGATGTGGCGGAATTGGCAGACGCGCGGCGTTCAGGTCGCCGTGGGGGCAACCCCGTGGAGGTTCGAGTCCTCTCATCCGCATTCCCTCGCGGGGCCGCGCGAAATACAGTAGGCCCGCCTCCCTGAAATTCGCGAAAGGAGCCCCATGGCCTACGAGGTCCCGCCGCTGCCCTACTCCGAGGATGCGCTCGAGCCTCATATCGATGCGCAGACCATGTCGATCCATCACGACAAGCATCACCAGGCCTATGTGGACAAGGTGAATGCCGCGCTCGAGGGCACCGAGTTCGCCGACAAGCCGATCGAGGAGGTCATCAAGAGCCTCGATCAGATCCCCGACGA
>DATACN010000060.1:0-8136 GCA_036258995.1 Thermoleophilaceae bacterium
GAGGTCGCCGAGACTTTCTTCGGCTAGCCGGCCTGGGCCGGCTGAGCGCTAGAAGCCCGGGCCCTGCTCGGTGCCGGGCGCGGCCTCGCGGCCCAGCAGCTGCTTGACGAAGGGCGAGATCGCCCGGGCTGCCGCGGCCAGGACCACCAGAAGCGCGGTCACCATGAACGCGTCGAAGGCCTTGATGCCGAACGACCAGGCCGCGATCCAGAAGACCAGGCCGACGGTGAGCGCGACGAGGATGCTCAATGCGGCCCGCGCCGCTCGTTCACGGCCCGGCGCAGCTTGGTGACGGCGTTGAACGCGCTGGTCATGGCCCGCTCGGCGCCGGAGTCCTGCGGGGGAAGCATCCCGATCTGCCGCGCGTACTCCGCGCCGTCGTAGTAGCCGGTAGTGGAGACGATCTGCCCGTCCTCGACCTCGAGCAGATCGAGGCCGCGGAGGTCGAACGGCTTGCCTGTGGGCTCGATGCCCTGGAACGGCGCGCCGTCGAATGTGCCCCGCATGCGCCACTCGACCGCGGCCATCTTCTCGCCGGCGACTACGCGTGAAACCGTCGTCTCGAGGTCGGATGAGGCGGCGAACATCTCCCGGAACATCTGCTGGATCTCGCCGCGGCCGCGCTTGACGCCGAGCGGGACCACGTCGTCGACGCCGTCCTCGCGCCAATGCTCGCCGATGGCCTCGAGGTCGCGCGCGGCGATCGCCTCGTAGTAGCTGCGCACGTGCGTCTCGACGGCCTTGCGCTTGGTGATGCGACGCCGGCCTGGGGCCTTCGGTTGGGCCTCCTTGGCCGCGGGCTCCTTCGCCGCCGTCTCCTGGGCGTTCGTGCGCGTCCTCGTCTCAGCCACGCTGGCCGCCACCCTACCAGCGATCGGCGACCCCGCGCGAGAGCTCCTCCACCATCCGGCCGACCTCCTCGGGGCCCTCCGCCGCGGCTCGTACCAGACGGGTGCCGACGATCACGCCGTCTGCGATCGAGGCCACCGAGCGGACCTGCTCGGCGGTGGAGATTCCGAACCCGACGGCCACCGGCACGTCGGTGGCGTCGCGCGCCCGCTCGACCGTGCGCTCCAGGCCGGGAGGCAGCTCGTCGCGCTCGCCGGTGGTGCCCGCCACCGACACGGCGTAGACGAAGCCACGCGCCACCTCGCCGATCTCCCTCACGCGCTCGTCGGTGGTCGTCGGCGCGACCAGCGGGACCAGCGCGAGGCCCTCGGAGTCACAGGCTGCCCGCAGCTCGCCGGCCTCGTCGTGGGGCAGGTCCGGCACGATCAGTCCCGCGGCTCCGGCTGCGGCGGCCTTCGCCGCGAACATCCCGGCGCCGCCGGCGAGCACCAGGTTCGCGTACACCATCAGCACCACCGGCACCTGCCCGGCCAGCCGCTCGCAGATGCCGAGCACCAGGTGCGGGGTGGCGCCGGCCGCCAGCGCCTCCGTCCCGGCCGCGTGGATGACCGGGCCATCGGCCAGAGGATCCGAGAACGGAACGCCCAGCTCGATCACGTCGGCCCCGGCCCGGATGGCGGCCTCGCCCGAGGCGGCAGACCTCTCGACGCTCGGGAACCCGCCCATCAGGTACGGCATCAGCGCCGCGGCCTTACCGTCGCCCTTCGCGGCCTCGAAGGCCGCCGCTATCCGGTCGCTCACTCCCCCAGCACCTCGGCGAGGTCCTTGTCGCCGCGGCCGGAGAGGGTGAGCAGGTCGACGCCGCCCGAGCCCGGGTTGGCCAGCAGCCAGGCGAGCGCGTGGGCGGGCTCCAGGGCCGGGACGATCCCCTCGAGCTCGCAGAGCTTGTGGAAGGCGGCCAGAGCATCCTCGTCAGGCACCGCCACGTAGCGCACCCGGCCGGTGTCACGCAGGTGAGCGTGCTCCGGGCCGACGCCCGGATAGTCGAGGCCGGCCGACACCGAGTGGGCCTCGAGGATCTGGCCCTCCTCGTCCTGGAGCACGGCCGACATCGCGCCGTGGAGCACGCCGCGCTCGCCCGTGGTCAGCGGAGCGGAGTGGCGGCGGGTGTCGAGCCCCTCCCCGGCCGCCTCCACCCCGATCAGCTCCACCTCGGCGTCGTCCACGAAGGCGGCGAAGGTGCCGATCGCGTTCGAGCCGCCGCCGACGCAGGCGATCACCCGCGCGGGGAGGCCGCCGGCTGCCTCTACGACCTGCGCGCGCGCCTCGTCGCCGATCACCCGCTGCAGGTCGCGCACGAGCGAGGGGTAGGGAGAAGGGCCCACCGAGGAGCCAATCACGTAATGCGTGGTGGCGGAGTTCGTCACCCAGTCGCGAATCGCCTGGCTGACGGCCTCCTTCAGCGTTCTCGCCCCCGCCTCGACCGGCGACACCTCGGCGCCCAGCAGCCGCATCCGCTCGACGTTCGGCTTCTGGCGGCGCATGTCCTCGGTGCCCATGTAGACCACGCACTCGAGCCCGAGCAGCGCGCAGGCGGTCGCGGCCGCCACGCCGTGCTGGCCGGCCCCGGTCTCGGCGATCACCCGCTCCTTGCCCATGCGGCGCGCCAGCAGCGCCTGGCCGAGGGCGTTGTTGATCTTGTGGGCTCCGGTGTGGAGCAGGTCCTCGCGCTTGAGGTAGACCGCGCCGCCCGTGAGCTCGGACAGGCGGCGGGCGCGGTACAGCGGCGTGGGGCGGCCCACGTAATCGCGCAGCAGCGCCGACAGCTCGTCCTGGAACCCCGGGTCCGCGCGCGCCGACAGCCACTCGCGCTCGAGCTCGTCGAGCGCCGGTATCAGCGTCTCCGGCACGTAGCGGCCCCCGTAGGGGCCAAAGCGCCGCTCGACCGCCGGCGCGCTCATGCGGCGAGCCGCTGATCGGCGGCCTCGACGGCGCGGAAGAAGGCCTTCAGCTTCGCCGGGTCCTTCCGGCCGGGCTCGGCCTCGGTCCCGCTGGCGGTGTCCACCGCGAACGGGCGCGCCACCTCGATCGCCTGGCCCACGTTGTCGGGGGTGAGCCCGCCCGAAAGCACCACGGGGGCGGGCCCTCGGTGCAGGCGCGCCAGGTCCCAGTTGAAGCTCTCCCCCGTGCCGCCGGGAGTCCCGGGCACGTACGCGTCGAGCATGTGGAAGTCCGTGTGGAAAGCCCGCAGGCCCTGCACCTGGGCCGCGTCGCGCACCCGCACCGCCTTCATCACCTTGCAGCCGGTGCGGCGGGCCGCCTCACGGCAGTAGGCGGGCCCCTCGTCGCCATGGAGCTGAAGGATCGACAGCGAGGCATGGTCGGCGCGGTCGGCGACCTCGTCGAGGGCCGCGTTCACGAAAACGCCCACCAGCTCGACCCGGCGGCGCAGCTCGGAGCCGATCGCCTCCGCCTCCTCGGGAGGGCACGCGCGCGGGCTCTGCGGCCAGAAGATCAGGCCCAGCGCCCAGGCGCCGAGCTCGACGGCCAGCCGCGCGTCGTCGCCGTTCGCGATGCCGCATGCCTTCACGCGGGTCATGCCCGCAATGGTCGCAGGCCCGTCAGGGAAGCGGGAAGAGCTCGTCGCCCTCCTCGGGCGCCTGGGTCTGGAGCTCGTCCGGGCGCTCCCCGAGGGTCACGGACGCGGTGCGGCGCTGATCGCCGCGGTAGTACTCGATCTCCACCTCGTCGCCTGGCGAGCGCTCGGCGACGGCGGACGCCAGGTCATCCGAGTTGCGCACCCGCTCACCGTCGATCGCGACGACCACGTCGCCGCCCGCGGCCACCCCCGCGCTGGTCTCTGTGCGCCCGCCGCGCAGGCCGGCGTCGTCCGCCGGGCCGCCTTCGACGACCGTCTGGAGCAGCGCGCCCTGCTCGACCGGCAGGTTGAGGTCGCTGGCCAGCTCCTCGGTCACCGGCACCATGTCCACGCCAAGATAGGCGCGCCGGATCTCCTCACCGCTGCGAAGGTCGGGGAGCAGCTCCTTGGCCGTGTCGATCGGGACGGCGAAGCCGATGCCGACCGAGCCCTGGCCGCCGCCGGTGGCGATCTGGGAGTTGATGCCGATCACGCGGCCCTGGGCGTCCAACAGCGGGCCCCCGGAGTTGCCCGGGTTTATCGAGGCGTCGGTCTGGATCACGTTCGGGATGGTGAAGCCGTTCGGGGCGGTGATCCGACGCTGCTTGGCGGAGACGATCCCGGTGGTGACCGTGCGGGTGAAGCCGAAGGGGTTGCCGATCGCGACGACGGGGTCGCCCACGCGCACCCGGGACGAATCGCCCAACGGGATCGGCTGGAGGCGGTCCACGTCGGCGGGGTCCACCTTCAGGACGGCCAGGTCGGTCGAGGGGTCGCGGCCGAGGACCTCGGCGTCGACGGGGGACTCGTCCTCGCCGAAGCGCACGGTGACGTCCTCGGAGCCCTCGACCACGTGGGCGTTCGTGACGATCGTGCCGTCGCGGTCGACCACGAAGCCCGATCCGGTCGCCTGGCCCTCATCCGGCGGCAGGCCGAAGATCGACGGCTCCTCGCTGACTCCCTGCGCCTCCACGAACACGACGCCGCGGCCCTCCTCGCGGTAGATCTCGGAGACCGTGCGGCCCTCGCCCTCGTCGCCGGCGGCGGGCTGGGTGATCGGACCCTGGCGCACGACCTCCCGGGTGGAGTCGCCGGTGTCGATCACGTCGGTCGCTATCAGCACCGAGCCCAGGATCAGCACGACCAGCCCCCCAAGGGCGCCCGAGATCAGGTTGGAGGCGCCGAGCCGGCTGCGAGCGGAGGTCGGTGTGCTCATGCAGTGATTGGTAGGCGGGGATCCTGAGAGATCCCTAAAAACCGCCCTCGCGTACCCGGGGCCCGCCCGGCGGAATCGCGATCAGCGCCAGCACCCGGCTCCGCAGGCCTCGAGCCCCGAGCTCACGCCGCAGCTCCCGCCGGGCGCGCAGCCCGGGTGGCCGCGGCGAGGTCGGGTCGTAGCGGTGCGCGCGCAGCCGGGCCGCGTAGCGCGCGGAGGCCGGCCCTGCCACGCGCCCGAGCCGCCGCTCCAGCGCGAGCAGCGTCGTCCCGCCCGGAATCGCCCAGCCGAGGCGCGCCAGCGCCCGGCTCAACTCGTCGATCTGGGCCTGTGCGACGCGCTCGGGCGAGAGCGTGCGGCGGGCGCGCGAAGCACGCAGGCCGGTCACCACCAGCGCGGCGGCGCCCGCGGCCGCGAGCAGCAGCGCGAGCAGCCACCAGGATGGCCCGTCCCCGCCGGCACCGGTGGGCTGCGGCTGCCCGCCGCGCTCCGAAGCGCCGCCCTGCTCGCCGCCCTGTGACCCGAACACCGCCCCCGCGCCCGGGTCGTTGGGGTCGAGCCCGGTCGTCTGGCCCTCGGCGGGCGCTGCCGACGGGGTCGGGTCGAAGTTCACCCAGCCGACGCCCGTGAAGTACACCTCGACCCAGGAGTGGGCGTCGAGGTCGCGTACCCGCCACTCGCCCGTGTCGCGGTTGTAGGAGCCGCGCGTGAACCCGCTCGCCACCCGAGCGGGGATGCCGGCCATTCGCAGCATCAGCGCCATGGCCCCGGAGAACTGCTGGCAATAGCCAGCTCGGTCCTCGAACAGGAACCCTGCCAGCGGGATGTCGTGGCTCGGCACGCGCTCGGAGTAGCGGTAGTTGTCCTGGAGGTGGCGCTCGACCCTGCGCACCGCCTCGTAGGGGTTCGCCGCGCCGTCCGTGATCCGCCGGGCGAGGCGGTAGATGCGCGCATAGTCCGAGTCGAGCACCTCCTGCTCGGCGAGCAGCGAGGCTGTGCCGGGCGGCTCTCCCCACAGCGGGAGGTAGACCGTCTCACGAAGCGCCACCTGCTCCTCCTCGCCGAAGTTGTCCCCGCCGAGCGCGCTTTCGCTCGGGCCGGGCAGCTGGATCTGCGTGTACTGAAGGAGGTCGCCCGAGAAGCCCTCCGGAGCCCCGGCGAGCTGCGCCGGCGTGGGCTGGGGGACGTACGCCCTCACCGTGTAGCTGTCGCCTTGCTCGAGCACGTCGTTGAAGATCTCAGCGGTGCCGTCGGCGGTCGGCACGGCATCGACTCCGTCGACCGACAGCGTGACCCCGGCGCCGACGACGAACGAGCTCGTCAACGAGCGCACGGTGAAGCGGATCGACTCCTCCCAGTTCGGGTTGTACTCGAAGTAGTCCCAGCGCCGGTCCTGCGAGCGGCGCCCCGGCACCTCGGAGCCGGTCCGGGCCGTGTCGTTTCGCTCGGAGCGCAGCCACCGGAAGCCGTCGAACGAGTCGAGCGTCTCGGCCTTCCAGTAGTGCGGGCGCTCGGCGCGCACGTTCAGCACCGTCTCGCCGTCGCGCGGCCAGTCGAGCGGGCCGTAGCTGTGGGTCCAGTCGAAGGTCACCGACTCGCCCGCGCCGAACCAGTCCCAGGCCCGGTAGTCCCACCAGGGGCGGTCGCCGTCGAGCCGCCCCGAGAGCGGAAGCGCCAGGATGCCGACGGCGAGCACCGCGGCGGTGCCCCTCGCGGCCTCGCGCGGGCCCAGCCGGGGCAGCCACAGCCAGGCCGCTACCAGGACGAGCAGCACGAGTCCGCGCAGCACCGGCTGCCCGGGGTCGTATTCCGTCACCGCGGTCCCGTAGAGGACCAGGAGCAGCACCAGCCCGGCCGCGCGGAGCACCCCGGCTCCCCGTCGCGCGGGCCAGAAGGCGAAGGCGGCCGCCAGCGCAAGAAGCAGCGGCGGGCCCAGCAGCGTCGTCAGCCGGACCCACGGATCCGGCCCGTCATATGGCCATCCAACGGCCTGGATCCCGGACAGGCCGCGATCGAGGCCATCGATCAGCTCCCCCCAGTTGCCGGGAGCCAGCAGGCGGGCGTTCAACCCCGCCACCACCAGGCTCACGCACAACAGCCCCAGGGCGGTCGCGGCCGCGGCGGCGAAGCGGATCCCCGGCGGCTGCACCCGCCGCAAAGCCAGCAGGCCCGCCCCGCCGGCCACGGAGAGCGCCACCAGCAAGAGCAGCCGCCACTCGGGCGGGTCGACCACGAGCCTGGCCCAGTGCAGCGCCCCGAACAGAGCGAGCGCGGCGAAGGCCGCGAGCCTGACGGCCTCGGAGTCGCGCTCGCGGGTCGCCAGCGGCGGTGGTGCGGCGTCGCGGGCAGGAGCGCCGTTGGTCGCCGGCGCCTGGGGCGCGGCCGGCCTGGCGAGCCGCCGCTCGGAGGGCGTCGTGACGCTCACGCCGCCCTCCTACCGGCCGTCCTCCGCGCGCCGTTGAGCGCCTGTCCGGTGCAGCCGGCGACGCTGAACGCCGCCGGGTACCCGGACAGCGGGAACGGCGTGACGACGAAACGGGACCCGGCGGCGAGGCGCTCGAGGACCCGCGGCGGCCTGCGTGCGTCGCTCGCGGTGACCCACAGCACGGCGCCGCCGCGGGGCGCCCGCGCCATCGCGGGCGGAGGGGCGCCTGCCTCGATCAGCGCAAGCCGGACGTGCGCGGCCGACCAGCCGGACAAATCGGAGCCGAGCTCCACCGGCCGCCTGTCGCCGGGCAGCAGCAGCGCGCAGCCCGAGGCCCTGGCGAGCTGGACGCTCAGGGAGCCCGCCGCCCGCACAGCCATGTCGAGCGCCTCGTCGCTCGCCGGCGACGCCGCGTCGAGCACCACGAGCGGCGCCGAGTCGAGCTCCGCCACCAGCCGCCGCTCGACGATCTCCCCGGTGCGCGCGACCGTCGGCCAGTGGATGCGGGAGGCGGGGGCGCCGGGCCGGTATGGGCGCAGGCCGTCGATCTCGAGCTCGGCGGCCGATGCGTCCCTCCCACCGCCACTCGCTCCGGCACCGGCGCCGGCCAGCGGCTCGTCGCCGGTAGCCGCCCCTTCGCCGCCGGGCGCCCTGACCTGCTCGATCCGAGGGAGCACCAGCACGTCGCCGCCCTCCTCGCCGCGCACCTCTCGCACGCACAGGCGCAACGGGTCGGCGATCACGAGCAGGCCCGGCTCCAGCCGACGCCGTCCCCGGCGGGAGAAGCGCACGTTGATCCGCACCCGTCGCAGCCGGCGTCCCCCGATCGGCACCGGCCAGCCGAGCAGCGGGTCGAGCAGCTCGCCCCCCGGCGGGGGCAGCCACCCCGACCGCAGCTCGATGCGGACCGGGTACGGCTCCTCCTCGACGACCGTGTGGGGCCCCGGCCGGCGAACCAGCCGCGCCCCCGCGGCCGCGAGCAGGACCCACGCGGTGGCGCCCACCGCC
>DATACN010000061.1:0-2536 GCA_036258995.1 Thermoleophilaceae bacterium
CCGACGGCGCGGTCCTGGCCGCCGGCCGCGGCGAGCAGCTCGCCTCACGCGCGCGCGGGCGCGACCCCCGCCGGCTGCGTGAGGCCGCCGAGCGCTGCGAGGACGTCAGGCAGGCGCTCGAGCTGAACGTAGCCGAGGACCTGGCGCTCTCCGCGCTCGGCTTCCGGCTGGCTGCGCTGGTGGGCTCGCCCGCCTAGCCGGGCTCCTCAGAAGAAGAAAGCGGCCAGGTTCTTGGCGCCGATATGCCACACCACGGCGTTCGCGATCAGCAGGATCGGCTCGAGCACGGGAGCCACGCGCGCCCTATCCCACTCGCGCGCGTAACCGAAACGCGGCCTGGACGGGAATCCGACCCCGAATCGAGGTAGGCCGGTTGCCTGCGCCGCTAGAGCGTCGAGTCGGCGACCAGGTAGTAGAAGCAGAGACCCAGTACGCCGGCGGCAAAGGCCCACAGGAGCGCCCAGCCGACCCGCTCGATCGGCCGCATCTGGGGGCGGCCCACGCCGAAGATCAGGATGAGCTCGAAGGCCATCACCGCGAGCACGAAGGGGACCATCGCCCAGAGCCCTGTGATCGCCATGACGATGTACAGGACGACCGGCGCGATGACCGACGCGCCGGCGGCCGACAGCACGAACACGAAGTACTCGTTGAACGGGTCGCGGTAGAGGCGCTGGCGCGGGTCGAACCCGGCCCGCATCCGGCCCCGAGCCTCCTCGGGCGAGGTCTGTGGCGTGGTGGGAGCCTCCTCCCGCCGGGTCTCGTCGCCGTGCTCCTGGCGCGCCTCGTCGGTCATCGCGGGCATCATCGCATCCGCGCCCCCGGCGGCGAGCTCGAGCACCTCGATCGCCTCACGGCAGGACCGCACCCGCCAGGGCCGAACGCCGCGATCGACCCGCAGCACCCGCCCGCCGCGCCCCAGCCAGACCAGGTCGAGTGCGAAGCGCATGCCGAAGGTGTGCACCGAGCGGCAGCGCGGGATCAGAAGGGGCTCGCCGGGGAGCTCGCGGCGGAGCGCCAGGCCGCGCAGGCGGGACCATCTCGAGCGGGCGACGCGCACACAGGACGAAGCCCGGAGCCGGGCTACACTCGTCCCGCCCGCCGACGTAGCTCAGTTGGTAGAGCACCTCTCTCGTAAAGAGGATGTCGCCGGTTCGAGTCCGGCCGTCGGCTTCGCCGCGCCAGCCGGCTAGCGCATGAAGGCGCGCATCAGCCTCGCCAGCTCGCGCGGGCGCTCGACCGGCGGGGAGTGGCCCACCCCCCGCAGCTGCACTATCCGGGCGCGCGGGATGCGGCGGTATTCGGCCCGGGAGCCTTCCACCTCCACGATCTGGTCCTCGCTTCCGAGCACGACCAGCACGGGCAGGCGTGTCGCCCGGAGGCGGTCGCTCAGCGACCTCTGCTCGCGGAAGTCTGCGCCCTCCGCGGCGCTCTTGTCGTATGCGCTGTAGGTGAGCCGGCGGAAGTCGTCGAGCGCGTAGCCCGGCGTGTCGAAGCCCGGCGCGAACGCGTCGCCCAGCTCGTTCTCGACCAGCGAGTCGGGCACCACCCGGTCCACCGCCTCGCCGATCACGGGCCAGAACCCGATCCGGGCGGTCAGCGGCAGCTTGCCCGTATCCGGAGTGGGATTGGTGTCGACGATCACCACCCCCTCGAGCCGGTCCCGGGACCGCTCGGCCAGCGCCGTCGCCACCGCTCCGCCCATCGAGTGGCCCGCCACCGTGGCCCGGCGCACCCCGAGGCGGTCGAGCGCCCGGTCGACCAGCCGTGCCTGGTTCTGCATCGAGTAGCCGTCCTTCGGCTTGTCGGAGCCGCCGTGGCCGAGCAGATCGATCCTGATCACCCGGTGGTCGGCCGCGAGGTCCCGCGCGACGGCCTCCCACCACCGGATCGAGCAGGTGAAGCAGTGCAGCAGCACGACCGCCGGGTCGGCCGGATCCCCCTCGGCGGAGACGTTCAGATCGGCGCCCGGCAGGCGCAGGATCTCGCCTCCGTCGCGGGGGCTCGCCGAGCCGGTCTCGTTGTCGGTGACCACGGTGTTCACCGCGAGGGCGGCGGCGAGCAGGAGGAGCACGACGAGGACGGCGCGGCGCACGGCGCGGAAACGCTATCCGCCCGCACGTCATTACCCTCGGCTCATGGAATCCAGCGCTGGGCGGGGCCGCCGGTTCGGGCGGCTCCGCGCGCTGATCAGGATCGCCGCATTCGCCTTGCTGATCGGCGTGATCTTCTTGGTCGTGGCGGTCACCGGGTCCTTCCCCGATCCCGACGAAGTCAGGGACTGGGGCGACGGGCTGGGCGACCTTGCCGTGGTCGCGTGCGTGCCGGCGTTCGTCGTGGTCAACTTCGTCATCGCCTGGCCGATCCTGGCCGGGGGCATCGGCCTGCTGTTCGACACCGCGCTCGGCACGCCGCTGGCGCTGGCCGGGGTCACCCTGGCCGCGCTGGCGCAGATGGCGGTCGCGCGCTACCTGGTCGGCGATCACGCGGGCCGCTTCCTGCCGAAGCGCACGCGCGGGTTGGAGAGGTTCCTGAC
>DATACN010000062.1:0-4925 GCA_036258995.1 Thermoleophilaceae bacterium
CCGGAGTTGCGCTTCGTGAACCTCAACGTGGCCGCCTTCGACGCGGCCAAGCACGCGGGCTTGATGCTGATCGGCGACGCGCGCGAGGGACTGGAGGCGCTGGGGCGGTCGCTCGCGGGCTTCGGAGTCGAGGACTCGTACCGTGGCTGGTGCGCGGAGCAGGTCGAGGAGTGGGATCGCGAGCTCGAGCGGCTTTACGGCCTTGGCCACGGCCCACCCCCGGCGCAGAGCGAGGTGATCGGGGCCGTCTGCGAGGCCGCCGGGCCGCAGGACGTGGTGGTCTGCGCCGCGGGCTCGATGCCCGGCGACCTGCACAAGCTGTGGAGGGCGCGCGACCCCAAGAGCTACCACGTGGAGTACGGCTACTCGTGCATGGGCTACGAGATCCCCGGCGGGCTCGGCGTCAAGCTGGCGGCGCCCGAGCGCGAGGTGTTCGTGCTGATCGGCGACGGCTCGTACCTGATGCTGCCGGGCGAGCTGGCCACGGCCGTCGAGCAGGGCGTGAAGCTCACGGTCGTGCTCGTGGAGAACCACGGCTACTCGTCCATCGGGTCGCTCTCGCGTTCGATCGGCTCGGAGGAGTTCGGCACCAAGGACCCGGTCGAGCGAGACCTGGGCGCGAACGCCGAGTCGCTCGGGGCCACGCTGCTCCGGGCCACGACGATCGACGAACTTCGCGACGCGCTCGAGCGGGCGCGGTCCGAGAGCGGCGTGGTCGTAGTTCACGTGGAGGTGGACCGCTACGAGGGCGTGCCGCAGTACGAGTCGTGGTGGGACGTGCCGGTGGCCGAGGTGTCGCGCATGGAGACCGTGCAGGCGGCCCGCGCCGAGTACGAGGAGGGCCGCGGCGCGCGGCGGTCGCACCTGTGAGCCTGCTCGTGCGCGGCAGCGGCGGAGCCGTCGAGGTCACGCCGGAGTCGGCCGGCTGGGAGTACGTGGGCTTCGAGGCGCTGGCCCTTGGCGAGGGCGAGGAGGCGAGGCGCCCACTCGAAGGGCGCGAGTGCTGCGTGGTGGCGCTGAGCGGGCGCGTGGC
Source organism: Thermoleophilaceae bacterium (assembly GCA_036258995.1). Classification (GTDB taxonomy): domain Bacteria; phylum Actinomycetota; class Thermoleophilia; order Solirubrobacterales; family Thermoleophilaceae; genus DATACN01. The sequence goes on from DATACN010000062.1 coordinate 1,034, forward strand.
CGCCGCGGCCGAGGCGGGCCGCGGCCAGGGCGTGGCGTCCTTCGAGTTCGGCGCTCGCGGGTCGCCCTTCGACGGCCTGCCCGAGGCGGCCTACCTGCCGCCCGGCGGCGAGCTCGTCGTGTCGGCCGCCGGCGGGCCGGCCGAGGCGGGCCTCTGCTTTGCGCCCGCGAGCCGCGGCGCGGAGCCACGCGTGCTGCGCGTGGAGGACGCAGAGGTGCGCGGGCACGGCGCGATGGAGCGGCGGATACACAACATCCTGATGGGCGATGGCCAGGCCGAGAGGCTGCTCGTGACCGAGGTGCTGACCCCGGCAGGGCACTGGTCGAGCTACCCGCCCCACAAGCACGACCGCGACGACCCGCCGGGCGAGACCCTGCTCGAGGAGACGTACTACCACCGCCTCAGGCCCGCGCACGGCTTCGGCCTCCAGCGCGTCTACAGCGACGACGGCGCGCTCGACGAGAGCGTCGCCTTCAGCGACGGCGACGTGGTACTCGTGCCGCGCGGCTACCACACCGTCTCGGCTCCCCCCGGCTACGAGCTGTACTACCTGAACGTCATGGCCGGGCCGCGCCGGGAATGGAGGATCATGAACGACCCCGACCACGAATGGCTGCTCAGGACGTCGACAACTTCGTAGACGGCCGCCCCGCTCCGGCGCCGGACGCCGAGCGCCTCGACGTGCTCGATCCGGCCCGCGGCGACCTGCTGGGCCGGGTCCCGCTCTCCGGCGCTGCCGAGGTCGGCGCGGCGGTGGCGTCCGCCGCACGCGCGTGGGAGTCCTGGCGCGACGAGCCCGTCACCCGCAGGGCGCGGCGGATGTTCGGGCTGCAGGTGCTGCTCGAGGAGCAGCTCGAGGACCTGGCCAAGCTCGTCACGCTCGAGAACGGAAAGCACCTCGACGAGGCGCGCGGGGAGCTTCGCCGCGGCATCGAGGTGGTCGAGCTAGCGGCGGCGATGACCACGCTGATGAAGGGCGAGACGCTCGACCAGGTGGCGAGCGGAGTCGACGTGTCGATGCACCGCTTCCCGCTCGGGGTCGTGTGCGGCATCACGCCGTTCAACTTCCCGGGGATGATCCCCCTCTGGTTCGCCCCGCTGGCGATCGCGGCAGGCAACACGTTCGTCCTGAAGCCGTCGCAGCGCACGCCGCTCACCGCCATGCGCATCGCGGAGCTGTTCGCGGAGGCCGGCTTCCCGGACGGCGTGCTCAACGTGGTGCACGGCGCGCAGGACGCGGTCGAGGCGCTGATCGACCACCCCGAGGTGCGCGCGGTCTCCTTCGTCGGCTCCGCGCCGGTGGCGCGCAAGGTCTACGAGCGGGCCGGCTTGCGCGGCAAGCGAGTTCAGGCGCTCGCCGGTGCCAAGAACCACCTCGTGGTGATGCCGGATGCCGACCTGAGCACCGCCGTTCCCGCGGTGTTCTCGTCGGCCTTCTCGAACGCCGGCCAGCGCTGCCTGGCCGGCAGCGTGGCGGTGGCCGTCGGCGGCATAGGCGACGCGCTCGCCGAGGACCTGGCCGCGGAGGCGCGGCACGCCATGCTTGCTCCCGGGGACGAGCCCGACACGAATGCCGACATGACTGTCACGCCCGTCACGACCCGCGAGGCGCTGGACCGCATCACGGGGTATATCCAGCTCGGCGAGAAGGAGGGCGCCCGGCTGCTGGTCGACGGGCGGGGACAGGACGGCGATGGGTTCTTCCTGGGCCCCACCCTCTTCGACGACGTGCAGCCCGACATGGCCATCGCGCGCGAGGAGATCTTCGGCCCTGTGCTGGCGCTCGAGCGTATGGACGACCTCGGCACTGCGCTGGAGGTCATCAACTCGTCGGAGTTCGGGAACGCGGCGGCGATCTTCACTCGCGACGGCGGCGCGGCGCGGCGCTTCGTGCGCGAGGTGCAGGCCGGCATGGTCGGCGTGAACGTCTCGGTCCCCGCCCCCGTCGCGTACTTCCCCTTCTCCGGCTGGCGTGGCAGCTTCTACGGTGACCTCCACGCCACCGGCCGCGACGGCGTCGAGTTCTACACCGAGAAGAAGGTCGTCACCTCGCGCTGGCCGTAGGCCTGCCTAGCGGCCGGCCCCCAGCTGCGCGGCCACGGTCTCGGTCATGTCCTGCACGTCGTGGGCCGAAGGTGGGTCGACGTTGACCTCGGTCCCGAAGTCGAAGTACTCGGAGGTGAACGAAGCGTCGACGGACTGGTCGGTGCCCTGAGGCTTGATCGACTGGCTCCACTTGACGCGGCGGATCAGATTGTCCCGCCCGACCCAGACTTCCATCTCCATCTCGTCGTCCCCGCCGAGCTCGGCCACCCCGGGGAAGCTGCTCAGGTCGACCGTGGCGCGGTAATGGGTCGACTCCACGCCGCGCACCTGCTCGGTGCCGACTTCCTCGACGTCGTCCGAGACCGCCTTCAGGAAGCGCAGCGTGCTCGCCGGGTCTGCGCCCTGCTGTTGCTGCGAGCGGAGCAGCGAGCTGTCGATTCCGAGCGCCTCTGAGACGCGCTCCAGGTCGAACCCCAGCCACGACTTGCCGCCGAGCATCGCGCCCAGCAGGCCGAACTTCATGTAGACGAAGCGGCGGTCGAAGACCATTTCCATCGTCCAATCGCCCTGGTTCGCGCCGGGAGCTCCGGCCTGCCGAGCCAGGGCCGACATGTCCATGCTGGCGTAACCGCGCTGGTCTTGCACGTCCACGGCGCCGCTGCCCGTGAACGAGACGGAGCCGACCTCGGGGAGCTCCATCTCGCCCAGCAGCGAGAACCGCAGGCCGTCGCTGGTGCTCGTTCGCTCGGCCGCCTGCGCGACGGCCTCCGGCCCTACCGACCCGGCCTGCCCGCGGAAGGTGAGCCACGCGAACAGGCCGTTCGCCGCCAACAGGGCCAGAACGACGGCGACGACGCGTGAGCCTGGAGCGGCCATCCCTATGCAGTCGGTGCCCGGGCGCAGAGCATGAGCCCTGCAGCCACTCAATCGGCGAAGTGACGAAGTGCGGTTATGGACAGCCGGAGGAGACGATCACCCGCCACCAGCCCATCAGCATCCCGAGCAGGCCGGCACGGGGGCGCACGTGCCAGTTCTTGCACCCGCCCTCGCCGACGTCGACGTTGGTCACCCGCACCCAGCGGTGCGCTGCGGGGTCGAGCTGCATCTCCTCGATCAGCCGGCGGCTGCGCTCCTCGGCCGCCGCGCGCTCGGCTACGACGCGCTTGGCGGCCCGCACGCGCTCCGTGAGCTCGTCGCGGAGGGCCTCGAGCTCGCCGAGCGCGAGCAGGCGAGCTCCCCGGCCGCGAGAGGCCGGCGGCGCGGCGACCGCGTCCGTGCGGGGCCAGGCCGACGTGATGAGACCGGCGAGCTCCTCCTCGAGGCGCTTGACCTGAGCCGTCAGCGTGCGGCGGGCGCCGCGCTCGTCCGGTTGAGCCTCGGCCGGCGCGGGGCTGGTGGGGATGCGCCGCTTGTCGAGGATCGGCCTGTCCTGAATCGGCCGCTCGCGAAGGATTGTGTGCTTATGCACTTGCGTCAGCATGCTCTCTTTCTCCTGCCCGGGCACCTCATCCGCCAATCGGGGCCCTCGGGTTGCTACCCCAGAAGATCTGGGTCCCGACCATCCCGACGAGGTGCACCATCACGGTGTTGAGCACCATCGACTTGGCCGTCGCGGTGCCCACCCCGACCGGGCCGCCCCCGGCGGTATAGCCGTAGTAGCACCCGACCAGGACCACCACAGTGGCCATGGCCATGCCCTTGATCAGGCTGTACAGGAAGTCCGGCGGGTTCTGGAACATCCAGAAGATCAGGAAGAAGCCTCCGGAGCTGACCTCGCCGATCTGCTGCACCACCGCGAGGTAGGTGGCGATGAAGCCCGCGCCGACAGCCGCCATGTACATGAACG
>DATACN010000063.1:0-3807 GCA_036258995.1 Thermoleophilaceae bacterium
CTCGCGCAGCAGCCCGCCGAAGTTCCACCAGCCGCCGGAGCCGTAGCCGTTGTAGGCGGCGGCTCGCCAGTGGGTGGGATCGGTGCGGCTGCGCAGCGTGGACACGCGCACGACGAGGGTGTTGCGGCCCCTGCGCAGGTTCCTCAGGTCGAGCTCGAATGGGAAGTAGCCGCCCACGTGCCCGCCGATCCGGCGGCCGTTGAGGAAGACCACGACGCGGTGGTTGGCACCCTCGAAGCGCACCTTCCAGTTCCATGTGCGTCCGCGCGGCGCGCGCGGAACCCGGAACTCCTTGCGGTACCAGCCCACCGAGGAGCGGTTCTCCGTTGTGTCCTGCGCGTTCCAGTTGTGCGGCACCGAGATAGCGGTCCAGCCGTCGAGCGACTGCTGCGCGAACCAGCGCTCGGAGTCGCCCACGAAGGTGTCGTCCTGCCGGAAGTACCAGCGCCCGCCGAGCAGGAAGCGGGCGGCCTGGCCCTCGCGGATCAGCACGCGCTTCTCCGGTTCGCCGACGACGAGCTTGGGAGGCGGGGGAGGGGGTGGCGGTGGCGGCGGTGGCGGCTGGGAGGGGTCGGTTGGAATAGGCACGCCGCCGGACTGCCCCAGGGCCGGCACCGCGAGGGCCGCGGCAAGGGTGAGGGCGATTAAGCAGACGCGTACGAGGGAATGCAAGAGAGGAGTACTCCGGGGCGGAACGGCCGCCCAGGGTAGCGGCGCCGCGTGGGTGAACACATACCTCGATACAGGGTTGCGGCCCCTGCTACCTTGAGCCGCTGGCCGGCGTCCCGGAGCCGGCCGCCTGCGCAGACAGCCCCCTCGCCCAGCGGGCGACGGCTCGCCGCAACGTGCAAGCCATGAACCGACGCTTCGCGCTCATACAAGCGATCTTCTCTCTAGTCGCCCTCGCGGCCGTGGTCTGGTGGGCGTCCAAGCAGGACGCCCCCGAGCTCCCGAGCACCGGCTCGGCGATCGGCTGGCTCGTGGCGGGCGCGTGCCTCTACGCCGTGGTCACGATCCTGCGCGGGGAGCGCTGGCACCAGATCCTGCACATGACGGGGGTGAACACGCGGCGCAGCGACTCGTACGCGCTCACCACGGTCGGCTACATGGGCAACAACGTGTTGCCCGCGCGCGCGGGCGAGGTCCTGCGAGTGGTGATCCTCTCCAACCGCAACGACGCCGGCAAGCGCTCGCTGCTCGGCACGGTGGTGGCGGAGCGGCTGCTCGACGCCATCGCCCTCGCCGCGATCTTCGCGGTGGTGGTGTTCGGGATCCTGCGCGAGGCGAACGTTCCCACCGACAAGCCGCTCCTGGTCGTCGCCATCGGCGCCACGCTCGCGGTGGCCGCGCTCGGCGCGGTGCAGATCATCCGCCGGCGCGGCGCCCTCGGTCGCCTGCGCGATATGGCGCGACCGCTCGCCGGCGCGCCGAAGGCCCTCCTCAGCCGGCAGGGAGTGGCGCTGCTCGCGCTCTCCTTCCTGATCTGGTCGGTCGAGGCCAGCGTCTACCTGACGGTGGCGCACGCGACCGAGCTCGACATCAGCGGCATGGGCGCGCTCTACATAGTCGCGTTCACGAACCTGGTGGCGATGCTGCCGGCGGGCCCCGGCTACATCGGGACCTTCGACGCCGCGGTCGTGGTGGGCGTCAAGGCGATCGGGGGTACCGGCTCCCAGGCCGTCTCCTACCTGCTGCTGCTTCGCTTCATCCTCTTCGTCCCGATCACGGTGGTGGGCCTGATCGTGCTCGTGACCCGCTACGGGGGCTGGTCGCGCCTGCGCGCCGCGACCCGCTTGGAGACCAGCCGCGCGTAGGTGAGCCCCCTGCGGGCGCCCGCCGCACAGCTTCGGCTACTCCGCCAGCGCGAGGTCCGGGTCCCGGCCTTCCAGCGCGCTGACCGCACCCGCGAGCGCGCGCCCGGCGAGCGCTCGGGCTGGCACGGCGAGCCGGCCCCGATGTGGCCGGTGCTCGCCGGCTGCCTGGTCATCTCCGCGCTGACGCTGCTCCTGCCCTCGACGCCCACCTACGACCCGTGGGCGTGGATCCTCTGGGGGCGCGAGATCCTCGAGCTCGACCTGAACACGCGCGGCGGCCCGTCCTGGAAGCCGTTCCCGATGTTCTTCACGGTCCCCTTCTCGGTGACGGGAACGGACATCGCGCCCTACCTGTGGCTCTGGATCGCGCGAGCCGGCGGCCTGTTCGCCTGCGCCATGACCTATCGCATCGCCCGCCGGCTGGTCGGAGGCGGCTACGGGATCGTCGCCGGAGTGCTGGCGGCGCTCGCGCTCTTCTCGAGCTTCAAGTACGTGCGCGACGCCGCGCTCGGCAACTCGGAGGCGTTGCTCGCCGCGTTCATCCTCTGGGCCTTCGAGCGCCACATGGACGGCCGGCGCGACCACGCGCTCTACCTCGGCTTCGCCGCCGCGCTGCTCAGACCGGAGATCTGGCCATTCCTGGGGATCTACGGCCTCTGGCTGTGGGTGGTCGAGCCGCGGCTCCGGTTGCGGATGGTCCTGATGGCCGCCTCGATCCCGGTGCTGTGGCTGGGGCCGGAGCTATGGGGCTCGGGCGACGCGCTGCGCGCATCGACGCGCGCGAACAACCCGAATCCCGGCAGCGCCGCCTTCGCCGAGCACCCGGCGCTCGAGCTCTTCGAGCGCTTCCGGATGGTGGTGATCGCACCCGTCAAGGCGGGGTTCGTGCTCGCGGCGGCGTACGCGATCTACAGGTGGATTCGCTACCGGGCGGAGGCCGCGACGCTCGCGGTGCTGATCGGCGGCGTGAGCTGGCTGGCCCTGGTGGCCGGCATGACCGAGGCCGGATACGCCGGCAACCCGCGCTACCTGATCGTCTCGACCGCGGTGGTCGCCCTGCTCGGGGGGATCGGCGCCACCCGCGTGGTCCAGGCGATGGGCTGGGTCGTCGAGCGGCTGTCCGGAAACCGCCGCGCCGGGCTCGCGGCCGCCACCGTCACCTGCATCGCTGCGACCGCCGTCTCGTCCGGGTTCATCATCGACAAGGCCAACAACACCGGCAGGGTGACCGGCGGGCTCGAGCACGAGGCCGAGCTGTGGCACGACTTCCAGAAGCTCGCCGAGCGCACGGGCGAGGACCGCCTGCTCGCCTGCGGCGGCGCCTACAGCGGGCCGTTCCAGATCCCGATGATCGCCTGGGAGCTGGGCATCCACGGGATCCAGATCGGCTGGAAGGAGACCGTCCCGCCCGCGATGCTCTTCCGCACCCGCACGGTGCCCGACGGGCCGCTCGTGGTGCGGCCGACCGACGGCCGCTTCCGCCAGGTGGACCGGCTCGGCAAGTGGAGGCTGCTGACGGTGCCGCCCGAAGGCCGCAACGCCTGTCCCAAGGCCAGCGCCGATGCGCCGACGGCGCCAAAATCGGCCGAATGGCGCGCCGGTCCGCCCACTGATGGCTCCCTAGGCTCCCGCTGATGGCCTCGATCGCCTCCCGGCCACCGCTGCTCGAGCGAGTGCCCTTCCTGCGCGGCCGCGCGGGCGACGTCGTGATCCCCGCACTGGTGGTGCTCGGTCTGCTGGTCGTGTCGCTCGTCCTTCGCACGCGCGCGCTCGGTGACTCCCTCTGGATGGACGAGGGGCTTTCGATCGGTATCGCCTCCCAGCCCTTCTTCGAGATCCCGGGCGGCCTGCGAAAGGATGGCTCGCCGCCGCTCTACTACATGCTGCTCTCGCTATGGATGGACGTGATCGGCGACGGCCCGGCCGAGACCCAGGGCCTGTCGCTCGCGATCTCGCTGCTGGCCATCCCGGGCGGCCTGTGGGCAGGCTGGAG
>DATACN010000064.1:0-3321 GCA_036258995.1 Thermoleophilaceae bacterium
CGAGCGGCTCCGCCTCCGGCGGCGGCTCCCCCGGCTCGAAGGCGAGCGGCTCTGGCGAGGGCGGCTCGTCGAAGGCCGGCGCCGGCAATGCCAGGGCCGCCGAGACGGCCAGGGCCGCCGGAAAGAGCGGCGCGGACACTGGAACCGTGCTGGCCGCGCAGGACGACCGGCCCTTGACGGCGCCCGACGGCGAGGGCTTCTCAGGCGCGGTCACCACCAGCCCCAACACGGGCGTGGCGGGCGATCCGGAGCTGCCCTTCACGGGCTTCCAGACGCTGTTGCTGCTGGCGATGGGCGCGGTCGCGCTGGCGGGAGGCATGGCGCTCCGCACGGCGGCTCGCCGCCGCCACGCCGGCTAGGCCGGCCTTCGCCTGAGCCCGAAGCCGCGCAGCAGCAGCAGGGCGGTCTCGCCCAGCCCTCCCCTGGCCGGCAGCAGCCCGAGCTGGACGGCGGCGTCGTAGAGGTCGAAGAAGCCGCGCGCCCGTCGGACGAGGCCGTCCGACAGCTCGAGGTAGTGGAGCCCGTGCAGGGTCACGAAGCGGTTCGTGGCCGGCAGCATCGTGCCTATGTCGCCCCGGTGGGTCCCCACCAGCCGCCAGGGGATGCAGGCGTACCCCTCGCGCCCGAGCGGGGGCGAGGTCGGCTCCACGCGCAGGTCGGGCAGCGCGCCGGCGAGCGTTCGCGCGTGCGCCTGCAGCTCGTCGGGGCCGCGTAGCGGCTCGACGACCAGAGGATCCTCGTAGCTCACGTCGGGCGTGCAGCAACGGCCGAAGCCCCCGTCGCCCGACCAGGCACCCCGCCAGCGCTCGGCCAGGGTGTCGAGCGCCCCCCGCTCGAGCTCGCCGCTCACGCCGGGTCGGCGAGCTCGGCCACGCCCTCCTCGGGCGAGGAGGCCCGGGCGTGCAGGCGCCGCGGTATGCGCCCCGCGCGCCTGGCCTGCAGCCCGGCCTCCACGGCCAGCCGCATCGCGCGCGCCATCGCCACCGGATCCTCCGCGCGCGAGACCGAGCTGGCCAGCAGCACGCCGTCGCAGCCCAGCTCCATCGCCAGCGTGGCGTCGGACGCGGTACCGATGCCGGCGTCGAGGATCACCGGCACCTCGGCGGCATCCACGATCAGCCGCAGGTTGTAGAGGTTGTTGATGCCCATGCCGCTGCCTATCGGCGAGCCGAGCGGCATGACCGCGGCACAGCCGGCATCCTCGAGCCGGCGAGCCAGCACCGGATCGTCGTTCGTGTAGGGGAGCACCACGAAGCCATCGGAAACGAGCGCCTCGGCCGCCTCGAGCAGCTCGGCCGGGTCGGGGAGCAGCGTGCGGTCGTCGCCGATCACCTCGAGCTTTACCCAGTCGGTCTCGAGCGCCTCGCGGGCAAGCTGCGCCGTGGTCACCGCGTCGCGCGCCGTGTAGCAGCCCGCGGTGTTCGGCAGGACCTCGCAGCCGGCCTCCTCGAGCACCTCGACGATCGAGCCGCGCGCGCCCGGGTCCACCCGCCGCATGGCCACGGTCGCCAGGTCGGCGCCCGACGCCTCTACGGCGGCCGCCATCACCTCCAGGTTGCGAAAGCCGCCCGTCCCCATGATCAGCCGCGACTGCAGCGTTCGGCCCGCGATCTCGAGTGCCATTCGTCAGCCCCCCTGCACCGCGGTCAGGACCTCGACGCGCTGGCCCTCGGCCAGGGTCCTGGACGGCCACTCCGCGCGCGGCACGACCTCGCCGTCGACCGCCACGGCCACGCCCCGCCCGCCCTCGGGCGCCCCGGCCTCGCGCACCACGAGGTCGAGCGTGGCATCCGCCGGCAGCCGGCGCGGCCAGCCGTTGATTACGACCTCGGTCACGCCGGCACCCGTTCGAAGCGCTGCGGCGAGAACGCGGCGAGCTCACCTGGGGCCGGCTCGCCCGCGAGCACCGCCGCCAGCGCGCGGGCCGTGACCGGAGCCAGCAGCACGCCGTTCCGATGGTGGCCGGTGGCCCAGAGCAGGCCCTCCGTCGAGCCGGGGCCGATCAGCGGCGCGTTGTCGGGCGTGCCCGGGCGCAGGCCGGCCCGCACCTGTACGAGCTCGAGCTCCTCCACCTCCGGCAGGATCTCCCGCGCCGCATCGAGCAGGCGGTAGACGCCGCCCGCCGTGAGGGCGGTATCGAAGCCCTGCTCCTCGACGGTGGCCCCGAGCACTACCCGCCCGTCGGGGCGCGCCAGCAGGTAGCAGCGCGGGCTGCGCACGATTCGCTCCACCGGGACGGGCATGCCCTCCCGCACCCGCAGCTCGAGGATCTGGCCCTTGACCGGCCGCACCGGAGGCCCGGCGCCGCCTGGATCGAGCGCCGGGCTCCAGGGACCCGCGGCGATCACCACCTGCCCCGCGTTGACGAATCCGCCGTCCGCGAGCCGCACGCCGCTGACCCGTCCGTGCGCGCTCTCGACAGCCTGTGCCTCCGCGCGTAGCACCTCGACCATCCGCTCGAGGGCGGCCACCGTCGCGGCCGGGTCGGCCTGGGCGTCCTGGGGCGCAAGCACGCCACCCGCCACGCTCGGCGCCAGCGCGGGCTCCAGCCGGCGGCACTCCCGCGGAGCCAGCCAGTCGGCATCCAGGCCCAGCTCGCGCTGGAAGCGGTGCAGGCGGCCAAGCTCCTCGGCGTCGTCGCGGTCGGCGGCCACCACCAGCGCGCCGCTCTCGCGGAAGAAGGTCGGCATGCCGCTTCGCTCCTCGAGCTCGGCGGCGAAGCCCGGCCAGAGCTCGCGCGAGGCCAGGCCGAGTCGTAGAAGCGCCTGCTCGCCGAAGTCGGCCTCGGTAACCGGAGCCAGCATGCCGGCGGCCACGCCGGAGGCGCCCGCACCGGGCCGGTCCCGTTCGATCACCACCGCCGACATGCCGCGGTCGGCCGAGCGCCACGCGCAGGCCAGGCCGATCAGCCCGCCGCCCACCACGGCGACGTCATAGGACTCTCTTCGCGGCGCTGGCACTGCTCACCCTTCCTGGGGCGGGGTCGCGCCGAGCTTCCCTACGCCGGCATTACCCGGATCAGGTTCCACGGTCGGCGGCGACCCAGCCGCCCTCTCAGCCCGGTGCTTCCGAGCTCCCGTTTGCCCTACCTATGGTACTCCGGGCCCGCGGTCCGCGAGCGGCCTAGTAGCGGCGGGTGGGGTACTCGTCCGCGCTGCGGCGGTCATTGCCGATGAACATCACGGCCAGCGCGATGATCAGCCCGATGATGCCGGCAATCATCAGGATCAGGCCGACGGTGTCGAGCTCCACTCCCTCGATGCTCACGGTGACCGCGTAGCGCAAGATCGCGCCCACGGCGATCAGCAGGATCGCGATCCC
>DATACN010000065.1:0-2148 GCA_036258995.1 Thermoleophilaceae bacterium
TTCGAGCACGGTGACCGAGGCCACCGTGCTCGAATGGCTCAAGCGGGAAGGAGACCGCGTCGAGGCCGGCGAACCGCTCGTGGAGGTCTCCACCGACAAGGTGGACACCGAGATCCCCGCCCCGTCCTCCGGAACCCTCACAAAGATCCTCGTGCAGCCCGACTCGACCGTGAACGTGGGCGACCCGCTCGGCGAGATCGACACCGGGGGCGAGCCGACAGCGCCGGACGAGGCCGCGCCCGACTCCGACAAGCCGCAGGGCGAGCTCGTCGACGTGACCTTCCCGCAGATGGGCGACTCCGTCAGCGAGGGCACCGTGCTCGAGTGGCGCAAGTCGGTCGGCGACACGGTCGAGGCCGAGGAGCCGCTGGTCGAGATCTCCACTGACAAGGTCGACGCGGAAGTACCGGCGCCGGTGGCAGGCAAGCTCGCCGAGATCCTGGCCGAGCCCGACGAGACCGTGTCCGTCGGAGCGGTGCTGTGCCGGATCGAGGCCGGTGCGGGCGAGCCCGCGGGGGCTCAACAGCCGGCGGCCGAGCCAACCGAGGAGCAGCGGGAGGCCGCTCCTCAGCCTGCAGGGAACGGAGAGCTGAACGCGACCCCTGTGGCACTGCGCATCGCGAGCGCCCACGGCGTCGACGTCGGCTCGCTGAAGGGCTCCGGCCCGCGCGGTCGCGTCACCAAGGAGGACGTGCTCGCGGCGGTCGAGGGTGACGGCGCCGGGCCCGCGAAGCCGGCCGAGGCGCCGGCCCCACGCATGCCGGACGCCGGAGTCACCCCGCTGCGCGGCCCCGCGGCCACGCTCGCGAGGTTCATGAACGAGAGCCGGTCGATCCCAACGGCCACGAGCTTCCGCACGGTCCCCGTGGGGGTGCTGGACTCCCGCCGCCGCGAGCTGAAGGCGGCGGGCAAGAAGCTGTCGTTCACCCACCTGATCGCGTGGGCGATCGTCCGCGCCGCGCAGAACTGGCCGGTGATGGCCAACTCCTACAGCGAGGAGGGCGGCAAGCCGCAGAGGGTCGTGCCCGGCACGATCAGCCTGGGCCTGGCCGTCGACGTGGAGCGCAAGGACGGCACGCGCTCGCTGCTCGTCCCGGTGCTGAAGGACGCGGGCTCGATGGACTTCTCCGCTTTCGCGGCCCGCTACGACGAGCTGGTGACCGGAGCGCGCGACAACACGCTCCCTCCCGAGGACTACCAGGGGGCAGGCATCACGCTGACCAATCCCGGCGGCCTCGGCACCGTGGCCTCGGTGCCGAGACTGATGCCGGGCCAGGGCACGATCGTCGCCACTGGCGCGATCGGCTACCCGGCGGGCATGACCGAGGTCGATCCGGCGCGGCTCGACGAACTGGGCGTGACCAAGGTCATGACCATGACCAGCACTTACGACCACCGCGTCATTCAGGGCGCCGAGTCGGGCTCGTTCCTGCGCCGCATCGACGAGCTGCTCCAGGGCGCCGACGGCTTCTACGACGAGGTCTTCGAGGCGGTCGGCACGGCCCGCGCCGCCGGGGCGGAACAGGCCGCCCCCGTCACGGCCGCGGAGCCGGCCCCCGCAGCGGCTACTCCCGCCGCCGCGGTGCAGCCCGACGAGGCGCTGCTCCAGGCGGTGCAGGCCGCAACCTCGGTCGTGAAGGCGCACCGGATGCACGGGCACCTGGCGGCCACCCTCGACCCGCTCGGCGCCGAGCCCCTCGGCGACCCCGCGCTCGACCCCGCGACCGTGAACCTCACGCCCGAGCTGATGGCGCGGATTCCCGCGTCGGTCCTTCGCGTGGCGTGCCCGGGCAGGACCTTCGCCGAGGCGCTCCCCCACCTGCGCGAGATCTACACGGGCACGATCGCCTACGAGATCGAGCACATCTCCGACCACGAGCAGCGGGTCTGGCTGCGCCAGGCGATCGAGTCCGGCGCGCACCGGACGCCGCTCGAGCCGGAGGCCAGGCGCAAGCTGCTCGAGCGGCTCTCCCAGGTCGAGGCGCTCGAGACCTACCTGCACAAGACCTTCCTGGGCAAGAAGCAGTTCTCGATCGAGGGGCTCGACGCGCTCGTCCCGATGCTCGACGAGACCATCGAGCTGTCGGCCGAGGCCGGCGCTCGCGAGGTGATCCTCGGCATGGCCCACCGCGGTCGCCTGAACGTGCT
>DATACN010000066.1:0-3721 GCA_036258995.1 Thermoleophilaceae bacterium
GGCGGCCGCTACGGGTTCGACTCCGACAGCTGCGCCGTCATCACCGCGATCGACGAGCAGTCGCCCGACATCGCGCAAGGCGTCGACACGGCCTACGAGGCGCGCACCGACCCCGCCGACGACGACGAGCTCGACGTGGCCGGCGCGGGCGACCAGGGGATGATGTTCGGCTACGCCACGCGCGAGACGCGCGAGCTGATGCCGCTGCCGATCTCGCTCGCTCACAAGCTCGCGCACCGACTGGCCGAAGTCCGCCGCGCCGAGGTGATGCCCTACCTCGGCCCGGACGGCAAGACGCAGGTCACCGTGCGCTACGAGAACGGACGCCCGATCGAGATCGAGAAGATCCTGATCTCGACCCAGCACAAGGAGGGCGTCGACACCGAGACCCTCATCAAGCCGGACCTCTGGGAGCACGTCGTGCACCCCATCCTCCCGGCCGAGCTCTACGACGAGAAGAAGCTCCACGAGAACAGCGGCCACAACTTCCTCGTGAATCCCACCGGCAAGTTCGTCATCGGCGGGCCCGTCGGCGACGCCGGCCTCACCGGGCGCAAGATCATCATCGACACCTACGGCGGCATGGCCCGCCACGGCGGCGGCGCCTTCTCCGGCAAGGACCCCTCGAAGGTGGACCGCTCGGCCGCCTACGCGGCCCGGTACGTGGCCAAGAACGTGGTCGCGGCTGGTCTGGCCGAGCGCTGCGAGATCCAGGTGGCCTACGCGATCGGCGTGGCCCACCCGGTCTCGGTCATGGTCGAGACCTTCGGCACCGAGAAGATCTCGCGCGCGAAGATCGCCGAGCTCGTGGGCGAGCACTTCGACCTGCGCCCCGGGGCCTTCCGCGAGTACCTCAACCTGCACCGGCCGATCTACCAGAAGACCGCGGCCTACGGCCACTTCGGCCGCGAGGACCACGACTTCACCTGGGAGAAGACGGACAAGGCAGATGCCCTCCGCGAGGCGGCGGGCCTGGGCCGGCGCGCTAGCGAGCCGGCCTCAGCCTAGCCCTCGCCGCTGCCGGGCCGCCGGACCCGGAACAGCTCTACCTGCCCCCGGATGCCCTTCAGGCGCCGGCGGCCGATGCGCGACCAGTCGTAGTGGCCGTCCGCCGCCTCGCGCACCGTTGCGTCGGCGACGACGCTGCCCGCGCGCGCGAAGTCCGTGATGCGGCTGGCCAGGTTGACGGGGCGCCCGTACCAGTCGCCGCCGCGCGGCAGGGCCTCGCCGTGGGCGATGCCCGCGTGCACGCTGGGAAACGCCTGGCCCTGTCTCTCGGCCGACTCCACCAGGCTTAGCGCCGCCTCCACCAGCGGCCCCGGTTCATCGGACACGAGCATCGCCGCGTCCCCGATCGTCTTGACCATGCGCACGGGCGGCTCGGCGGCCTCCGCCGCCAGCTCGGCCAGGCGCCCGGCGACCGACCCGAGCTCCTCGCTGGGCAGCCGCTCGCCGAGCTTGGTGAAGCCGACCAGGTCCGCGAAGCAGACCGCGATCGTCTCCGAGCCCACGAGCCGGCCGCTCTCGAGCTCGGCGTCGCCGATCACGGCGTTGCGTGCCCGTTCGCGAAGGTGCAGGTGAAGCATGTGCCGGGTGACCTCGTCGAGCAGCGGTACGAGCGCCCTCGTTCCGTCCGCGTAGCGGAACGCCAGCTCCGCCTCGTTGACCCCCGGCTGGAGGAAGGCCTCGGCGAAGGCCTCTCCGACTGCTCTCGCGACGCCCATGGTGGCCCGGCTCATCGAGCGGGAGAGCTCGAGCAGCCGGTCCTCGGGAATTCCGGCGTCGAGGAACCGCTTGACCGCCTCGGCGGCGCGCAGGTCCTCGTCGGTGAACGACGGCTCGCCGGACGGGACCTCCGCCTGGCCGAGCGCGCGCCAGACGCGCAGGAGCAGGTCGAGGTCCAGCCCGACCTCCTCCGCGAGCTCCTCGCGCGTGTAGCGCTTTCCTTCGCCGCTCAGGACCCGGTCGACGGGCAGCAGCACCAGCCGGTTCTCCTCTACGGCCGCGCGCAGCTCCTCGAGCGGGGTGCCGTCGTCCTCGAGCTTGCGCAGCAGTTCGAGCCGCGCCTTGCGCGGCTCCTCGCCCTCCACGCCCTCGAGCAGGCCCTCAGCCTCGAAGTCGGTCGCCATCCAGCCCGTATCGTCACACGGCGGCGGCGTCCGGGGCGCGCCGTACGTTCGCGGGGTGATCGCCAAGGTCGAGCCGCTCACCCCCGCGAGGAGCCTGCGCGGCCCCTTCGACTATCGCCTGGAGGAAGGCCTCGGGGACGTAGGCGTCGGCAGCATGCTGGTCGTCCCGTTCGGGCGCAGGCGGCTGCTCGGAGTGGTGGTGGGGGTGGCCGACGAGAGCGAGCTGCCCCCGGAGCGGCTTTCCGAGCCGCTGGCCGCGCTCGAGGCCGACGTTCCCCCGGGCCTGGTCGAGCTCGGCCTGTGGACGGCGAACGAGTACTGCTCGACGCCGGCGCGTGGCCTGGCGCTGGTGCTCCCCCCGGGCACGGGCACCGGTCGCGGCCGCCCGATGGGCCGGCGCCGCTCGCTGCGGGCAGAGTTGACGCCGGAGGGGGCGGCGCTCTTGGACGCGGGCGACGCCGAAGGCGGCCTGCCGCCCGCCCCTCTCGGCACTCGCCAGCTCGCCGCGCTCCGCGCCCTGTCCGGCGGTCCCGTCGCGGCGGCCCGCCTGGCGCGAGTCGCCGGCGCCGACCACGGGACGCTCCGCAGCCTCGAGCGGCGCGGGCTGATCAGGCTCGAGAGCTCCGCCCACTCCGCGCTTCGACCGCGGCTCGCGCCGGTCGGCGCGGGCGGAGGAAGGCATGCGCCCACGGCCGCGCAGCGGGAGGCGCTCGACGCGATCCTGCCCCGCATCGGCGGCGACGCTCCGCCCGAGCCATTGCTCCTCCACGGCGCCACCGGCAGCGGCAAGACCGAGGTCTACCTGCGCGCCGTGTCGGCGGCCCTCGAGCGCGGGCGCAGCGCGATCGTGCTCGTGCCGGAGATCGCGCTCACGCCGCAGACGGCCGGCCGCTTCGTGGAGCGCTTCGGCGACGCGGTCGCGGTCATGCACTCTCGCCTGTCCGCCCGCGAGCGCTACGACGAGTGGTGGCGCATGCGAAGCGGCCAGGCACGCGTCTGCGTCGGGCCGCGCTCGGCCGTGTTCGCCCCCTTCGACGACCTGGGGCTGATCGTGATCGACGAGGAGCACGACGGCTCCTACAAGCAAGAGGGCGACCCCCGCTACGACGCCCGCACGGTCGCGGAGCGCCGCGCCGCCCGGGAGGGTGCGCTGCTCCTCGCTGGCAGCGCCACGCCGCGTCCTGAGAGCTTTCACCGCTACCGCCGCCTGCGCCTGCCGGAGCGGGTCGACGGCCGCAGCCTGCCTCCCGTCGAGATCGTGGGCATGCTCGGGACGGCCGGGCCGCTCCACGAGCGCACTCGCCAGGAGCTCGATGGCGTGCGGCGCCGGAGCGAGAAGGCGATCGTGCTGCTCAACCGCCGCGGCTGGTCCAACTTCCTCTCCTGCCGCACCTGCGGCCGGGTGTGGGAATGCCCCGCGTGCGACGTCACGCTGGTGCTGCACCGCGCGGCCGACGAGGTCGCCTGCCACCACTGCGGTCACCGCCAGGCCGTGCCGGCGAACTGTCCCGACTGCGGTTCGGTGTCGGTGGCGCGCCACGGGGCGGGCACCGAGCAGCTCGAGCGCGAGCTCCGGGCGCTGGTTTCCCCGC